>NZ_JBEZFS010000022.1:0-132910 GCF_040649575.1 Nonomuraea sp. NPDC048916 | reverse complement strand
CCCCGGCCGGCCGCCGTGAGCCCCACCGTCAGCAGCACCCGCCTGGCGCCCGAGGCGGGGTAGAGCGGCAGGCAGCGGCCGCCCGCGACCAGGGTCCTGCGCCCGATCGGCGTGGCGATCAGCGGCAGCTCGTCGTAGGTGGCGGGCGCGGCCAGGCGGAGCATCCACCCGCCGCCGGCCCGCCACCTACGACGAGCTGCCGCTGATCGCCACGCCGATCGGGCGCAGGACCCTGGTCGCGGGCGGCCGCTGCCTGCCGCTCTACCCCGCCTCGGGCGCCAGGCGGGTGCTGCTGACGGTGGGGCTCACGGCGGCCGGCCGGGGGGGGGCGGGCCCCGGCGGGGGCGCGGGACGCCAGCGCGACGACGAGCGCCAGGAGGAGCCTGGTCAGCCCTTCTCCTTGAAGTAGCGGGCCGCGCCCGGGTGCAGCGCGACCGGCTCGACCTGCTGCCCGAGCGTGAGGTCGAGCTTCGCGGCCTCCGGATGCACCGCCGTCAGCTCGGTCTTCTTCTCGAACAGCGTCTTGGTGATGTCGTAGGCGAGTTGGTCGCTCATATTGTCGGGCACCAGCAGCACGTTGGCCACGCCGACCGTCTTGATGGCGCCCGACAGTTTGTACACGGACAGGTCGATGTCGAGCCCGACGTACTGCTTGCCGTACGTGGTCTGCATCCCGGCGAGGGCGTCGGCGGTGTCGAGCATCCTCATGTCGGGCTTGCTCGTGGCCAGGTCGACCACGCCGGCCGTGGGCAGGCCGCCGACCCAGAAGAACGCGTCGATGGTGCCGTCCTTGACCGCCTGCACCGACTCGTTGATGGACAGCTGCTGCTTGGAGATGTCGGTGTCGGGGTTGATCCCGACGGCCTCCAGCATGCGCCGGGCCACGACCTGGGTGCCGGAGTTGGGCGGGCCGAGCGAGACCTTCCTGCCCTTCAGGTCGGCCACCTTGGCCGCCTCCACGCCGGGCGCGACGACCACGTGCGCGTAGTTGTCGTAGATCCGGGCGATGGCCTTGACCGGCTGCTTCTCGGTGAAGGAGCCGGTGCCGTTGACGGCGTCGGCGGCCGTGTCGGTCTGCGAGAACCCGATGTCGGCCTTGCCGGTGGCCAGCAGCTTGATGTTCTCGATCGAGGCCGACGTGACCGAGGCCGTGGCCTGGGTGTTGGCGATGTTCGCGGTCAGCTGCTTGGCCAGGCCGCCGCCGTAGACGTAGTAGACGCCGGTCGTGCCGCCGGTCGCGATCGACAGCCGGTTGCCCGAGCCGCCTCCCGCGCCGCCGCCGCAGCCCGCCGCCCCGGCGGCCAGGACGCTCGCGGCGAACACCGCAATGATCCGCTTCACGCTGGCTCTCTCCTTTTTCTGATGAGGTGTACGGCTGCCGCGACGGCCAGCACGGCCAGGCCCGCGACGATGGGGACGGGTTCGAGGAAGAGCAGCAGCACGGCGGCGACGGCCGCGAGCACTCGTTCCGGGCCGCCGGTCAGCCCGCCGGTGGCCATCGCCAGCGCGGCCACGGCCACGGCCGACACCGCGGTCATCAGCAGCACGGTGCCGAACGGCCCCTGCCCGAGCAGCGCCTGGCCGTTGGGGGTGAGCACGAACGCGAACGGCACCAGGAAGGCGGGCAGCGTGTAGCGCCAGGTCATCATCATGGTCTTGTACGTGTTGCCGCCGGTGATGGCGGCCGCGGCCACGGCCGACAACGCGGTCGGCGGGCTGACCTCCGACAGCACCGCGTAATAGAAGACGAACATGTACGCCTCGGCCGGCGCGACGCCGAGTGTGGTCAGCGCCGGTCCGATGATGACCGCCGCGATGATGAAGCTCGCGGTCACGGGCACGGCCAGGCCCAGCAGCATGACCGCGACGGCCGACATGACCGTGGTCAGGATGAGGTTGCCCGCGGCGACGTCCACGATGATCGCGCTGAGGTTGAGCCCGAGCCCTGTCTGGGTGATGACGCCGACGATGATGCCCGCCGCGGCGCACACGGCGGTCACCGGCAGCACCTCCAGCGTGCCCTTGGCCAGCGCCTGCCCGATCCGCCGGGGTCCCATGCGGTGGGCGGGGTCGAGGAAGGAGAGCGCGAACGCGATGAGGGTGGCGATCACCACGGACTGGAAGGCCGACCGGTCGAGCGCCATCAGCACCACGATGAGGATGAGCGAGCTGAAGTGGTAGCCGAAGCGCAGCAGCAGCCGGCCCGCCTTGGGCGTGTCGACCTGCACGGCCTGGGTGTTGAAGCGCCGGGAGTCGATCTCGATGGCCAGGAAGATGCCCAGGTAGTAGAGGATCGTGGGGATCGTGGCGTAGATGAGCACCTCGAGGTAGCTCACCCTGAGATATTCGGCGATGATGAACGCCGCCGCGCCCAGCGTGGGCGGTGACAGGATGGCGCCGATGCCGCCGGCGGCCAGGATGCCGCCCGCGGGCTCCTTCGGATAGCCGGCCCGCCTCAGCACCGGCCAGGCCACGCTGCCCAGGCTGACCGTGGTGGCGACGCCCGAGCCGGAAACGGTGCCGAGCAGGAAGCCGGCCGTGGTGACCGTGCGGCCGGGGGCGGCGCGCGACTTGCGGAAGGCGGCGAAGCTCAGGTCGATGAAGAACTTGCTGGCGCCCGAATAGTCGAGGACGGCGCCGTAGATGGTGAAAAGGATGATGTAGCTGGCGGCCACCTGGAGCGGCACCCCGAAGAACCCCTCGGTGCCGGTGTAAAGCTGCGAGACGATCTGGGAGAGGTCGAACCCTCGGTGCCCGATCGTCCAATTGATCGGCAAATATGCGCCAAAGTACGCATAAACCAGGAAAATGGCGCAAATGATGGCGAATGCCGAGCCGACCGTGCGCCGTACCGCCTCCAGCAGCAGCGCGGTCAGCACCAGCCCGGCGAACACGTCCAGACCGGACAGCGCCGAGCCCGAGCCCCGGTCGCGGAACTCGTCGATGGCGAGCAGCGGGTAGACGAGCACCGCCAGCGAGGCCGCGGCCAGCAGCCAGTCGGCGACCGTCGGCCAGTCACCCCACCGCCCGCCCGTCGCGGGCGGCACGACCCCCGCGCCACCCGGCGCCGGCCGGGCCACCTCAGTGTCGCCCCGCGCGGGCCGCGCCACCTGCGCGCCGCCCGGTTCCGGTCGCTCGCCGACGGCGAGCGCCGCATCCCCGTCAGCCAGGGGCGGGTCGAGCGCCGCGTCTCCGCCCTCGGGTGGCGAGTCGATCGCGAGCGCGGCGTCCGGGCCGGGATCGCCGGCCGGCGGACCCGACTCGTCCTCGGTACGGCGCACCCCGGGCAGCTGGTGGAACAGGGACGACAACCCCGAGCGGTAGCAGACGAAGACCAGCGGCAGCGCCACCGCCAGGAACGTCATCCGGTGCTCCAGCGCCTCCACGGGCCGGAACACCACGATCAGCGAGTAGGCCGACAGCAGCCCGCCCACGATCCACACCCCGAGCCGGAGCGGCCCGGTCAACTGCCGGGCGGGGCGTTCCTGCTCATGGGCCGAAACCAGTTCTGCGGCGCGATCGCTGAGCTCCGTCAAAGAAACCTCCCCGGCACGGCGTAGGGGGGACTTTACGAGCCGCTTACCGGAATGGGGAAGGGGTTGTTACCTTTCTTTGACTTCTCCGTCAGACCCTTCAGTTGTAGATCCTCACCATCGCGGCACTTTGTGAGGATGTGGAGCCGGTGAAGGCTGGAGGCATGCATGCCCCGGTGCTGGAGATCGGTCCGGTCGTCACTGACGAAGAGCGGGATGCCACAAGAAGTGGATCGCTGGCCCGGCCCGGCGCTCATCGGCGCATGTCCCGCCGGAGCTCGGCTTTGCCACCAAGCCGCGCCTGGCCGAGCGCAGGATCTGCCGGATCCTGCCCGGTCTGCCGGACGGGCTGGTGTGGGTGACCACGGATGAGGTTTACGGCCGCGATGGCGCCTTCCGCGCGTTCCTGGAACGCCACGGCCTACCGTACGCGGTAGCGGTTCAGGCCAACCAGGCGGCCCCGCGGCCGTCGCGGTTTCAGCCGATGGGAGCCGTCATGATGCTCTTGATCTGCTCCGGCGTCAGGGCGGCGTCGTAGGTGCGGACCTCGTCGATGACCATGCCGTTCAATGTGCCGTAGGGAGAGCCCTGCCCGATGACCAGCTGACCCGGATTCCCGGAGAGCCCGTAGGTGTTCCCGGCGTAACCGACCGACTGGCCGTTCACGTAGAGGCGAATCTCGGTGCCGTCGTAGGTGGCGGCCAGATGGGTCCACGTGTCGACCGGCAGGACCTGCGGCCCGGCGACGAAGTGCCCGCCGCCCAAGCTGGCGGACGGCGTGTCATAGGGCCAGTCTGCGGCGTACATCTTGAATCCGTTGCGTGACAGCGCCTCCAGGTAGCGGGCGTTCGTCTTCGGCTTCACCCAGGCCGACAGAGTTATCTTCCCCTGCGAGGTCAGGTTGGGCACGTTGGCGGTCGCGGCGTAACCGAAGGCCAGCGCCTTGCCGTACTTCCCGCTCACCCAGGACGGGTTGGTGGCCGTGCCGGTGTGGCCCCGGCCGGATGAGTCGCCCAGCGCCGTGCCGGTGCCCTCGTTCAGTCCGTAGGCGCCCACAAGCGATGTCTGGAGGTCGGGCGGCGCCTCGATCAGGGCGGAGACGACGGCGGACGGCGTGCTCACGTTGCCGGCGGTGTCCATCGCCAGCGTCGCGTAGTAGTAGGTGGCGCGAGCGGGCACATGGTCGGTGAGCTCCGTCGTCGTCCCCGCGACGCGGGCGACAAGCGTCGCTGCGGACGGAGTGAAGGCGGGAGTCGTCGACCGGTGGAGCTGGACCTCGGTGACGCCCCGCTCGTCATAGGCGCCACCCAGCCGCACATCGGCCCAGCCTCCGTGAGGGGACACCGTCACCGTTGGCGCCGTCGGCGGGCAGTCCGGGTTGGTGACCTTTCCTCCGACCATCTCCGATGGCTGGCTGGGCTGGCGCAGAGTGTCTAGGGCCACGACCCGGTATTGGTAGATCGAGTTGCGGTAGACGCAGCCCGGGGTCCAGGTCAGCCCGGTCACTGTGGCGACCAGGCTGAGCGCGCCCACAGGGTCCTCCGGAGAGCCGACCTCGTGGATCTCGTAGGCCGAGATACCGTGATCGTCGGTGGCGGCCGGCCACGACAGCTGGATCGTGCCCGTGCTGAGGTCGGCCGAGGCCGCAGGAGCTCCGGGCCGCTCGTCCGCGACGACCGCCTTCAGCATGTCCTGCTGGAGCTCCTCATCGCTCAGCCCTCGCCGGTAGACGCGTACCTCGTCGACGATCGCGTCAGAACAGGATTGGCCGATCTTCAGTGGACCGGAGTCGTAGTCGACGGCCCCGGTCACCGGGAGCGCCTCGCTGGCCCAGTAGAGGCCGTCGAGCACGTAGCGCAGCGTGCTCCCGTCGTACACGAGCGCCAAGTGGGCCCAGTCCCCGGAAAATTCGCCGATCGACTCGCCGTCGTGGTCCTGGCCGCCCGTCCTGACGCCCCAAGTCCCCCCCATCCAATAGGAGTTGTCCTTGGCCGCGAGGATCGGGCAGTAGCCGTCGGCCTTGATCCAGGCCTCCACCGTCAGCCCGCCTGATGTGCGCAGGCTCGGCGCGTCCGGCACCGTCAGGATCTGGTCCAGCTCCCCGATGCGTAGCCCCTTGCCGTACTTGCCGTCCACCCACTGCGGGTTCGCGACGGTCCCGTCATTGCCGTTGCCGGACACATCGTGAACGGTCGTCCCCGATCCTTCTTCCATCCCGTAGGCGGCCACCAGATCCGCGTCTGCCGACGCCGGTGTGGCCACCAAAAGCGCTGCTACTACGAAAAACCCCGTGATGACACGACATAAACCATGCACTGTACTTTCTCCCTGTCTTCTCAAATGGGCCGCACGCCGGCAACGAAACCACCACGCCATCGGCACACAACGACAAGCCCGGAACGAAACTCCTGATGCGCAGACCAGACACGTCATGGCACACTCGGGCCTTGACGGCCCTCCCGCTCCCGATCCCCCATCGCCTCAAGGCGACGGTCCCCTCGGGAGAATCTAATGGGCCTCACGGTAGCAATTTTCCCGTCGCGCGCCGCCAGGCCGCCTCCGTGAAGGCGTTGGCGACCGTCTCCACGTCGCCGTCGGCGGAGTCGGTGTAGGTCTCCATGACCAGCGGCCCGGACCGTACGACGGTGAGCATGGATTCGGGGTTGGGCAGGGACTCCCACGGGCTGGGAGTGAACTTCATCTTGATGGCGGTCACCGTGGCGCCGGGAATAGCGGGCAGGTCATGGACCTTGACGATCCGCACGGTGATGCGCTTCCCGTCGTAGTGCTTCACCTTCACCCGCGCGCATCCCTTGGGCACGACGGGCTTGAACAGGCCGGCCGAGGCCGTGGCGGGCACCGAGATGAGCGTCTCACCGTAGTAGGAGCCCTTCGTGGACAGCGTGGCCAGGGCGGCGGGCTGCTTGCCCAGGGCATGGACGACCCGCGAGCTGTAGAGCAGGCCCTCGGTGGCGGGGGTCTTGCAGCGCGCGGGCATACGGCTGTAGCCCCACTCGGTAGGCCGGGCGGCGAGAGACTTGACGGTGCCGGACCGCAGGCTGAACTTCTTGCCTTTCCACTTGGTGACGAGCGCGGCCTTGAGGTCCTTGGGTGCGGGCGCCGAGGCCGCGTGCGCGTCAAGGGTGAGCGGGCCGAGCAGGGTCGCTGTGAGAGCGCACAGGATGAGTTCACGTCGCATGCCGCTCATGGTGGGCGCTTGGGGGTTGCGGGAGGCGTATATCGGTCCGTATAACCTGTGGTGGTGCGCGTCTCGATGCTCGGCCCCGTGGAGATCGCCGGGGTCCGGCTGACCGCGCCGAAGCCCGCCGTCCTGCTGGCGATGCTGATCGCGGCCGGTGGGGAGACGGTGCCCAACGACCGGCTCGTCGACGCGCTGTGGCCGGACCGGACACCACGTTCGGCGGTCGACAATCTGCGCGTCTACGTCGCCAAGCTCCGTCGCGCCCTCGGCGAGGAGGGGCGGCTGGTCTCCAGAGGCGGGGGATACGCGCTGACGCTCCTGCGCGGCGAGCTCGACGCGGACCTGTTCGGCGAGGCTGAGCGGGCGGCGCGGCGGCTTGCGGAGATGAACGATCTGGCAGGTTCCGCGCGTGCCGCCCGGGAGGCGCTGGGCCTGTGGCGCGGCCCGGCCTTCGACGGGCTCAACCTGCCCGACGCGGCACGCGACTACGCGCAGCGGCTGGAGGAGCGGCGGACCGCTCTCACAGAGGACTGGATCGACCTGGAGTTCGCGCTCGGCCGCCATCGCGACGTGGTTGGCGAGTTGCGCGCGCTGGTCACTGCCCATCCGTTGCGCGAACGGCTGCACGGGCAGCTCATGCTCGCCCTGTACTGGTCGGGTCGCCGCGCCGAGGCGCTGGCCGCGTACCGTGCCGCGCGGCAGGTCATGGTGGAGGAGCTCGGCCTGGAGCCGGGGGCGGAACTCCGTGCGCTCGAAGAGGGCGTCCTGCGTGACGACCGGCTTTCACTCCCGAGGACCGGCTTACCGGGGCGGGGCCCCCGGCCCGTCCCGGCGGGCGAGGAGGAACCGGCGTCGGGGGGCCGCGCCGGAGTGGAGCCGGCCACCGCCTTGGATGGTGGAGCACGAGTGGCGGGCCACGGTCCCGGGCGGCCCGGAAGGCGACGCCTCAGGGGCGGATGGTGGGCGCGGGTGGCGGTCTTCGCGCTGCTGCTGCTGATCCCGGTGACCCAGACCCAGTCCGCTCCACGGGCGCGATCCGTGGAGCCGGCTCCCGCACTGTCGCCTTCCGCGGAGCAGGCTCCGGTGCCTTCGCCTTCCGTGAGCCACGTGCGCGGGCTGGTCGGTGACGGGACACTGACCGTGGCGACTCTGCTGCCCATGACGGGCGATCTCCACTTCTTCGGCGCGCCCATGGCAGCCGGGGCCGAACTGGCCGTCCAGGATGTCAACGCCGCGGGCGGGGTGCTCGACCGGCCGGTCCGCCTGATCAAGGCCGACTCCGGCGACTCCACCAACAACATCGCCACTGCGGCCGTCCGCGACCTCGCCGAGGCCGGAACCGACGTGATCATCGGACCCGCCTCCAACATCGTCTCCCGGTCGATCCTGGAAACGGTCACCGAGCAGGGGATGCTCATGATTTCCCCTTCGACCACCTCCTCCGACCTGACGAGTTCCTACGACAGGGGTCTGTTCTTCAGGACCTCACCGTCGGACACCATGCAGGGCGCCCTGGTAGGACAACTCGTGGCCGAGGACGGCAACAGGACGGCCGCGTTCGTCGCCGTCGACGACGACTACGGTGACGTGCTCGTCGCCGAGGCGGAGGCCGTGCTCGCCCGCAACGACGTCGAAGTGGTCAAAAAGATCAGGTACAACGAGGACAAGATCGACTTCGCCACGCTGAAGCGGGTCGACAGCGACGCCCTGGTCCTGATCGGGTTCACCGAGACGCTGGACATCATGAAGCACCTGCGCCGTGGGAGCCGGCGGTGGTATCTGGTCGACGCCAACCTCACCGACTACTCCGGCGACCTGCCCCGCGGCACTCTCACCGGCGCGCGCGGAACGATATCGGGCGGCGAAGTGAACACGGTCTTCGAGGAGCGACTGCGGGCCGTGGATCCCGCCTTGACGGATTTCGTCTACGCGGCCGAGTCCTACGACGCGGTGGTGGTGGCGGCGCTGGCCGCCCGTGCCGCCAAGGGCGACCTTGGCCAGTCGGTGGCCGGCCGGCTCGCCGCGGTGAGCGGCGGCGGGCAGCGATGCACGACCTTCCGCGAGTGCGCGGAGCTGCTGGAGGCGGGCAAGGAGATCGACTACGACGGTCTGAGCGGGCGCATCGAGTTCGACAGCAACGGCGATGTGGGCGAGGGCACGTTCGGTGTCTACACCTATGACCGGGACAACACCTACTCGAGGACGGAGACGCGCGTGGTGCGGCCGTGACCAGGCGGCGGCGAGCGCGCCGGGAACGGGCTGGGCGGTCATGACGCGAGCGCGCCGCACGCGGCTCGCGGTGGCTCTCAGCCCTTGCCCGCCGCGTTGACGATGCGGGTCGTGGAGCGGCCGGGGATGGCCTCCATCTCCCAGCACGCGGCGCCCAGCAGCGCCGCCGCGGCGCACCGGCCGCCCGCGTGCGGGTCGCCCGCGGTGTGCGCGAGCGCGCCGGGCTCCATCGGGGCGAGCAGGTCGATGTAGTCCTCGGGGCCGTGTGCCTCCGGCGGGCCGGTGACGATGAACACGCCGCTCACGAAGCGGAGCGCGGCCAGCACCTCGGCGCGCTCGGCGGCGGGGTTGAGCGGGCGGCTCGGGCCCTTCCAGGCCCGCACCCTCGGGTCGTCCTCCACGCCGATCACCAGCGGGAGACCTCGGGCGGCCACCGCGCCCAGGTAGCGCACGTGACCCACGTGCAGGATGTCGAACACCCCGGTGACGACCGCTGCCCCCGGCCGGGTGTAAGGCTGCACCCAGACGGCCTCCAGGCTGCTCACGCGGGCACCCTCCTCGTCGATACGTCGATCGCAGACTACTCGGTCCGCCGGTACGGCCGGACAGGCGACCATCGGAAAGGGCATTCCTACCTTTTCGCGATAATCTTCGCCACCCCCCTGGCGCGTCTCACAACGTCGCCGGAAATCGGGGAGGACGCCGTGGCACCGCCGGACTTTCAGCCCGTCGAGCAGGCAGTGGAGCCCGGCGCCCGCGACCTCCTGGTGCGGTTCCCCGGTGTCCCCTCGCAGGTGTCCAGGGCCAGGGAGCTGGTGACGGGCGTGCTCGGCCGCGACCACCCGCTCTACAACGACTGTGTGCTGCTGCTCAGCGAGCTGGCCACCAACGCGATCCTGCACTCCCGGTCGGGGGAGGGCGGCTCGTTCCAGGTCTCCGTGCACGTCTCGGGGGCCCTGGTGCGGGTGTGGGTGCGCGACGGGGGTTCGGACGGGGCGCCGTGCGCCTGCCGTACCGGACCGCAGTCGACCGGCGGGCGCGGGCTGCCGCTGATCGAGGCGCTCAGCCACCGCTGGGGTCTCACCCGGGAGAACGGCGCCACCACCGTCTGGTTCGAGCTGCTGCCCGCGCCCGCCCTGTGGAGCGCCGAGGCCGTCTAGAGATCGAGCCGGCACAGGCCCTCGGCCAGGGCCTTGGTGGTGAGCCGCGTCCGGCTGTCGCAGCCCAGCTTGGCGAAGATGTGCTCCAGGTGGGTCGTCACCGTGCGGACGCTGAGCACCAGAGCCGCGGCGATCTGCGGGTTGGAGTCGCCCGCCGCGACCCGGGTCAGCACGTCCACCTCCCGGCCGGTCAGCTCGTAGGGCAGCGAGCAGGGGCGCTCGGCCAGCACCGCGCCCTGCAGCGAGCCCTGGAAGCCGACGCCGGCCCGCAGCAGGCGCAGCTCGTGCCAGCGGCCGTCGCGGTCGAGCCAGAGGCCGTGACGGTTCAGCTCGCGCGAGTCGATGAACGCCCGGGCCAGCCCCGCCAGCCCCGGCTCCTCGCGCAGCGCCGGGGACGCGTCGAACCCCGGCACGTCGCGGAGGGTGCCCAGCCGGTCGAACGCCACCGCGTGGAACCCGGCCGGCAGCCCCACCGGATCGATCACGCACCTGGTCAGGTCGGTGACGTGGGCCAGCATCGGCGAGACGGCCGTCACCAGCGCCCCGGTCAGCTCCGGGAACGACTCCCTGGCCGCCAGGTGCAGCAGGCCCGTGTAGCGGCCCTCGGCCAGGAACAGGGGAGCGGTCAGCCCCGCCCGCCAGCCGTAGGGGGCGAGGTGGCGGCGGAAGTAGCGCTCGGTGCCCGGCTCGGGCATGCCCACCGGAGCGCGCGTGGCCATCGCCCGGCGATAGGCGTCGAGCCCGGTGTATTCCTCGGCGGCGTCGCCGTCGATGCGCCGGTGGCCGTCGGAGACCACGCTGTGGTGCCGGCCGGTGGCCGGGTCGAACGCGACGAACTCGTAGGCGTCGATCGCCACCACCCGGCGCAGCGCCGCCATCGCGCCGTGCGCGCCGCTGCCGCCCGCGACTTGGTAGCCGACCTCGGCGAACGCCCGGAGTTGGCGAACGTTCAGGGTGATCTCGGCCACGGTTCCCAATATCCCACCCTTTCCGGTGGCGCCGTGAACAGGCACGCCGGGCATGATCGCGTAATCTTTCCGACATGACGGCCGATCTGGTGGCGAGGAGGGTGACCGACCTGCTGGCCCCGCAGGTGCTGGTGATCGCCATGCCGCCCGCCGTGGGGCTGCTGGCCCAGGGGTGGGCCGGAGCCGCGTGGGGGCTGCTGGCCTCCGCCCTGTGCGGCGGCGTGCCCGCCGCGGTGATCGCCGCCGGCGTGCGCTCGGGACGTCTCGACTCCCACCACATCGTCGACCGGGCCCGCCGCACCGGGCCGCTGCTGGCCGCGGTGGCGGCGGTCCTCGCCGCGCTCGTGCTGCTGGTGGCGCTCGGCGCGCCGGCGCTGCTGGTCGCCACGGTGACCGCGATGCTCGTCGCCCTGGCCGTGACCGTGCCGATCACGACCCGCTGGAAGATCTCCTTCCACGCCGCCGTCTGTGCCGGCACGGTGGTCGTGCTGGCCCACGTTTTGCCCGCCGCGCCGACCGCGACCGCCGGGGCCGCCGTGGTGGCCCTGGTGTGCTGGGCCCGCGTACGGCTCGCGCACCACACCTGGGCCCAGGTGGCGGCCGGGACGGCGGTGGGCGCGCTGACCACCTGGGCGACGCTGGCGGCCTTCGGCCTCTGACCGGCGGCGGTCATCCCCCCGGCCCGACGCCCGGTCCACCCCGCCCGGTCCACCCGGTCCGACGCCCGGCCTACCCGGTCCGGCGGGCCGGTCCACCCGGTCCGGCGGGTCCGGCGGGTCCACGCGGCGCGGCCGGTCCACGCGGCGCGGCGCGAGACGCTCCGGTCAGGCGGCCCGAAGATCCGCGTCGTCCGCGACGACCGAGCGCAGCATCCCGGGCCGGTTGGTGATGACGCCGTCGACCCCGTCGAAGATCACCCGCTCGGCGTCGCCGGGCTCGTCCACCGCCCAGGTGAAGACCGCCATGCCCTGCCCGTGGACCAGCCGCACGTACTCCGCCGTGACGTCCTGGTAGGGCGGGTTGACCTGGTCGGCGAAGTCCGCCAGCCCGGGAAGCTCACCGGGGGACGGGGTGCCGAGCAGGCCGATGGCGGCGTCCGGCATGATCCGGTGGAACGTCCGCATCGAGCCCCAGTCGAACGACTGCACGACCAGCCGCCCGGCCCCCGGCCATGAGGGGTTGCGGCGCAGCTCGCCGGCCACGCGCGCTTCGATGCCCCGGTAGAGCTGGGGCGTCTTGATCTCCAGCAGCAGCCCGAGACCGCTCCGGCTCATCGCGCGCAGCGCCTCTCCCAGCGTGGGCACCCTCTCACCCCGGCTCGCCCGGCCGAACCACGAGCCCGCGTCGAGCCGGCGGATCTCCGCGAGCGTGAAGTCGGCGACCCGCCAGGGAGCCCGTCCGGGGAACACGCTCTCGGCGTCGGTGGTGCGGGTCAGCGTCGTATCGTGCATCAGCACCAGCGCGTGGTCCCTGGTCTCCCGCACGTCGACCTCGACCATGTCGGCGCCGGACCGGCTCGCCGGCGCCAGGGCGGACAGCGTGTTCTCCGGCGCGTCGGCCGAGGCCCCGCGATGGGCGACGATGACGGGTCTCGACGCGGCGTCCGCGGGGACGGTCACCGCCAGGATCGCCAGGACGGGCGTGAGAACGAGGCCGAGTCGTCGGAACATGGATCTCCTCGGGTTCGGGGGGCCGGCCGTTGATCCGAACCTGACAATCCTGCATGACGACGAGTCGGTTTCCCGGTAAATCGGGGATGCCGGGCGGGTGAGCGTTCGCCGCCGACCGCCCGCATGGGCGCATATACGTCCGTACCACGCGGTGGAATAGGGGAGCGGGCGGAGCGGTTGGCGCGAGTATGGATACCACGAGCCGTGGCCGGGTGCGTGTCGAGCCCTCGGCCAAGCGTGTCAGGGTCTACCTGGGCGGGCGGGTGGTGGCCGACACCGCCCGCCCGTTGCTGGTGTGGGAGGTGCCCTACTATCCGACCTACTACTTCCCGGCGGCCGACGTCGAGGAGTCGGCGCTGAAGCCGTCAGGGGCCGTCGAGCACTCGCCGAGCAGGGGCGACGGCGTGGTCCACACGGTGACCTCCGGGGGAGTGGAGGCGCCCGGCGCCGCCCTGGTCTATCCCGACTCGCCGCTGGAGCAGATCCGGGGCCACGTCCGCTTCCGGTGGGACGCGATGGACGCCTGGTTCGAGGAGGACGAGGAGGTCTACTTTCACGCCCGCGACCCCTACACCCGGGTGGACATCCTGCCCAGCTCGCGGCACGCGCGGGTCGAGGTCGACGGCGTGACGGTGGCCGACTCGCGCAACCCGCGCATCCTGTTCGAGACGGGCCTGCCGGCCCGCTTCTACCTGCCCAAGCCGGACGTGCGCTTCGACCTGCTCGAACACACCGACACCGCCACCCACTGCCCGTACAAGGGCACGGCCGAATACTGGTCGGTCGCCGGGCACCCCGACCTCGCCTGGTCCTACCGCACGCCGCTGCCCGAGAGCGAGCAGATCGCCGGGCTGGTCTCCTTCTACAACGAGAAGGTCGACATCTACCTCGACGGCGAGCTCCAGGCCCGCCCGAAGACGAAGTTCGCTTGATCCGGGCACCGTCGTGCTCGACGACTCCGGCGCCTAGGTCAGGAGCCGGGTGAGGACACGGGTGCCGAACTCCAGGCCCTCCACCGGCACCCGCTCGTCCTTGCCGTGGAACATGCCGAAGTAGTCGAGGTCCGGCCGGAGCATCAGGGGCGCGAAGCCGTAGCCCCGGATGCCGATCCGGGCGAACGACTTGGCGTCGGTGCCGCCGCTCATCACGTACGGCACCGGCCGCGCCATCGGGTCCTCCGCGACCAGCGAGCCCGCCAGTTCGTCGAAGAACGACGAGGGGTAGGGCGCGGCGGGCGCGTCCTCCAGGTTGACGAACTCACGGGTGATCTTGGGGCCGAGCAGCTCGTCGATCGTGGCCAGGAACTCCTCCTGCAGGCCCGGCAGGTAACGGCCGTCGACGTGCGCCTCGGCCGTGGCGGGCACCACGTTCACCTTGTAGCCCGCGTCCAGCATGGTGGGGTTGGCGGAGTTGCGGATCTGGCCCTTGAACAGGGTGCCCAGCGGGCCGAGCCGGGTCGCCTCCTCGTCCAGCCGGTCGAGGTCGACGGGCCCGCCGGTGATCTCCGAGAGGCTCTGGATGAGCGCCCTGACCGACGGCGTGAGCCGTACCGGCCACTGGTGGGAGGCCACCCGCGACAGGGCGTGGGCGAGCGTCGCGACCGGGTTGTCCACGGGCGGCCGGGAGCCGTGCCCCGCCACGCCGTGCGCGGTCAGCCTCATCCAGGCCGTGCCGCGCTCGCCGACCGCGATCGGGTAGACGCGGTGGTCTCCGGAGACGACGCTGAACCCGCCCGACTCGCTGATCGCCTCGGTGACGCCGTCGAACAGCTCCCGGTGCTCGGTCACCGCGTGCCGCGAGCCGTAGTCGCCGGTCGCCTCCTCGTCGGCGAGGAACGCCACCACCAGGTCGCGCTTGGGTCGCAGGCCGCGCGCCGCCAGGTCGAGCACGGTGGCGAGCGTCATCGCGCACGAGCCCTTCATGTCGACGGCGCCCCTGCCGTGGACGCAGCCGTCGGCGATCTCGCCGGAGAACGGGTGCGTCCGCCACTCCGACGGGTCGGCGGGCACCACGTCGAGGTGGCCGTGGATGAGCAGCGCGTCGGGGGAGTCGCCGTCGATCCTGGCCACGACGGTCGTGCGGCGGGGCGCCGACTCGAACACCACCGGGTCGAGCCCGGCGTCGGCCAGCAGGGTGGCCACGTACTCGGCCGCCGGGCGCTCCCCCGAGCCCGGATTGGTGGTGTCGTACCTGATCAGATCCGAGCAGATCTCGGCAACGCTCTTCACAGTCGTCCCTTCAGCTTGAGCGGCGGCACCTCGGGCGTCTCGAAGCCGAAGATCTCCCCGTAGAAGGCCAGCTCGGCCTCCAGCGCCGCGACGATGGTCTCCTCCTTGCGCCAGCCGTGCTGCTCGCCCGGGAAGGTGAGCAGCGCCCACGCCTTGCCGTGGCGGTCCAGCTCGGCGACGAACCGCTCGGCCTGGCCGACGTCGACGATCGCGTCCTCCAGGCCGTGCAGCATGAGGCAGGGGCCCGACGCGCGGGCCGCGTTCAGCAGCGGCGAGCGGTCGATGTAGCGCTGCCTGGTCTCGGGGAGCGGGCCGATGAGGCCGTCCAGGTAGCGGGACTCGAAGTCGTGCGTCTCGGCCGCCCACCCCTCCGGGTCGGTGATCGCGTAGTGCGCGACGCCGCCCGCGAACACGTCGCTGTGCACCAGCGCCGCGACCGTGGTCCAGCCTCCGGCGCTGCCGCCGCGCACCGCGATCCGGGCGGCGTCGGCCCGGCCCAGCTCGACCAGCCCGCGTGCCACCCTGGCGCAGTCCTGCACGTCGACCACGCCCCACTGGTGGCGCAGCCGCTCGCGGTAGGCCCTGCCGTAGCCGGTCGAGCCGCCGTAGTTGACCACGGCCACGCCGAGGCCCCTGCTGGTGAAGTAGGCGATCTCCAGGTCGAGGACCACCGGGCTGTGCCCGGTCGGCCCGCCGTGCACGAAGATCACGTACGGGGCCGGGCCCCGGACGCCGGCGGGAGGGTACAGGTGCGCGTGCACGCCCTCGACGGTCACCGTCTCCGGGGTGGGCAGCAGCTCCCGATCGGGCAGCGGCTTCGGCGCCGACACCGTCTCGCGCCCGCCGCCGCCGAGGTCCACCAGCGCCACCTCCAGCGGTGTGTACGGCGTCGCGAACACCGCCGCGGCCGTGCCTTCCGGAGTGCCCCCCGGAGTGCCCTTCACGGCCGACACCGTCGGGGCCCAGTACGTCGCCTCGCCGCCGATCTCGCGCAGCTCGCCGGTCTCGGGGTCCAGGACGCCGAGGTGGCGTCGGTCGGGGGTGCCGTACACGACGACCAGCCGGTCACCGGCCACCGCGAACATGGTGGTGCCCGGCTTCCACGGCGCGTGACCGAACTCCAGGCCGACCGGCGTCAGGTTGCGCCCGCCCGAGCCGTCGCGCCGGACGAGGTGCACGTTCCACCAGCCGGTGGGATCGGTGACCGCGTAGAGGCTGTCGTCGTCGCGCCACTCGGCCTGCGTGACCGACTCCTCCTCGCCGCCCGCCACCACCTCGTACGGCCCGGCGACGCCATCCGCGCCGAGCGGGGCGACGCAGAGGAGGGTGCCGTCCCAGGGCATGGCGGGATGGTCCCAGCCAATCCAGGCGACATGACGTCCGCTGGGGGAGATGCGGGGATTCATCAGGAAATGCTGGGCTTTGGCGATCACCCTGACCGGGCCGCCGTCGAGCGGCACCGCCACCAGGTCGCGCACGTCGCCGGTCTCCCGCACCGCCCACACCTCCGCGCGCCCCGGCGGCAGGTACAGGTCACCGTAGCGGGAGGCGCCCTCGGGCGTCAGCGCCACCGGCTCCTCGCCGTCCAGACGGTAGAGGCGCTGGTCGGCCCAGTTCGTGAAGACCAGGCCGCCGCCGGGCAGCGGACGCCAGGAGCGCCCGCCGTACTCGACCAGGCGGTTGCGCGCGTTCCAGCCGGCCGGCAGCGCGTCCACCCGCGAGCCGTCGGGCAGCCGCCGCACCACGCAGCGCCTGCCGCCCTCGTGCGGGCGCGGCTCGTCCCACCACACCTCCACCCCCGCGGGCGTGGCGACGGCCTCCACCCACTGAGGGCCGCCGTCGGTGCGGGCCACATCGATCGGTCTAATGCTCATAGGTCACCCAATGCCATCCGTTGCTGGTTACCAATTGCCGTCAGAAGGGGGGAGGGAGACCTCGGGCGGATGCAGCACGTAGACGATGCCGCCGCTGCCGGTGCCCCGCAGCCACACGTTCTCGAACGCCGCCCGCGGATAGACCCTGCGCACCCGGCCGTCGTCCGGCGCCGCCGGATCGTTGACCACCACGTCGCCCCCGGCGGTGAAGCCGGCCACGACCATGATGTGCCCGCTCGTCGAGTAGCCCGCCCCGGGCAGTTCGTACGCCTTGAACGACAGCGAGGCGATCACGGGGATCCCCGCCCGGACGAACGCCTCCAGCTCCAGCGCCGAGCGGAGCCTGGTGACGAAACCGGCCAGCCCGTAGCGGCCGGCGTAGGCGACGTTGAACGGCCAGTTGCCGGTGCCCTGATAGCTGGAGTCGTAGGTGTGCCTGGCGGCGTGGTCGACCACCGGATGCGGATCGCCCGCCCCCACCCAGGTCAGGTCGCCGTCGCCGGGGCCGCGGCCCCAGAAGCCGAGGACCATCGCCACCGAGGCGGGGCCGCACCAGTTGGCGCCCCCGCCGTCCCACTCCGGGTGGTGCCCGGAGTGCTCGTGCTGAGAGTGCCGGGGCACCGCCAGGTCGACGGCGTCGCCCGTACCGGACGGGCTGGGAACGGAGGGACGTTGCGGGACGGCGGAGGCCATCACGCCCAGCGCCGCCACCCGCGCGCCCGCCCCGCGAGCCGTGACCCGCACCTGGTAGGCCGCCACCGGCCGCCGCGCCACGAACGTGTCCACCGCCACGTCGCCGTCGCCGTCGCCCTGGCCCGGCACGGAGGTGCGGGGGGCGCCGTGCTCGGACCAGCGGCCCATCACGTACCACTTGGTGAGCGAGCCGCTCGCGGTCCTGGCCCGCAGCTCCACCTCGATCCAGCCGCCGGGCGGGGTGCGCGCCGTCCACGAAGGGACGAGCTGGGTGGCCTCGAAGCCGATCGGGTGCTCGTTGCTCGTCCACGCCGTCGCGGGCCCGGTGAGGGACGGGGCGAAGCGGCGGAAGGTGACGCGGGCCAGATCGACGGTGAGCACCAGGCATATTGTGGTTTGGCCTGCGGTGTCGCACATCGGAAGGTTTACGTAGCAGCCGGAAATGTCGGTGGTGATCACTATCGTTCCGGCCATGACTCAAGCGGTGCAGGCGTATTCCTACGCCGGGCCCTCCACGCTCGCCGGCGGCCGGCTCGGCCTGTCCACCTCCGGCGGCACGGCGTTGTCGGGGGCCAGGACCCATCCCAGATTCTTCAGCGGGCTGCTCACCCAGGCCGCCCCGGCCGCCGCCGGGCTGCTGGCCGTGGCCGACGTGGCGCTCACCCGCTACCACCAGCCCCGCCCCGGCTGGACCCGCGACCCGGTGGTGACGTGCGACGGCGACCGGCTCAGGTTCGAGTCGTTCTCCGCCTGCGGCGGCGTCTACGCCCGGCTCGACGTGGAGGCGCTCGACGGCGAGGTGCTCGACCGCGGCACCACCAACGTCGACGTCAACGGGCCGTTGCGCGAGTCGCTGGCCCGGGTCGGCGGCCGTGACCCGCTGCACCTGGGCGTCGGCCCCGACGAGCTGACCGTCACCACGCTCGACGGCGCGGTGGTGGAGAAGAAGGTGCCGCTGCCCACCCGGTGGCTGCGCGGCTTCGCCGAGGTGCAGGTGATCGCGGCCGCCTTCGACCTGCGGGCCGAGCTCAAGGGGCCGCAGGCGGTGCGGTTCCTGCGGTCGCTGCCGCGCAAGGCCGGCGCGACCGTCTGGGCCGTGCCGTCGGGCGGCGACCTGCGGCTCGCCGCCGGCCCCGGGCGCGGCGCCGTGTGCCTGTCCGGCGTCAGCCGCCTCGCCACCCTGATGCCGCTGCTCAGGTTCGCCAAGGCGCTGCGGGTCTACGGCCCGGCCGCCGACACCGGCTTCCAGGCCGGCGCGTGGGAGCTGGAGCTGCCCGGCATGCGCTACACGCTGGCCGTCTCGCCGCAGCCGTGGCGCGGCTTCTCCGGCGAGGGCGCGGTCCTGGAGCACCTGGCCACCGACGAGGCGGCCGGTGACGCCGACGTGGTGGGCATGGTGCTCAACTTCGAGCCGACCGTGGAGATCGGGCTGCTCGCCGACCGTTCCGGACTGCCGGTCGATCGGGTGCGCGCCGCGCTCACCCAGCTCGGCACCTCCGGCCGGGTCGGCTACGACCTGCACGAGGCGTCCCACTTCCACCGGGAGCTGCCCTACGACAGGGAGCAGGTGGCCCAGCTCAACCCGCGGCTCACCGCGGCCCGCGCGCTGGTCGACGCGGGCGCGGTCCGGCTCGACGGCGGGCTCGCCGAGGTGACCACCTCCGGCGGTGTGCGGAGGGTGCGTGTCGCCGAGGGCGAGTGCACGTGCGAGTGGTGGTTCGACCATCGCGGGTCGCGCGGGCCGTGCAAGCACGTGCTCGCCGCCAGGATCGCCGCCCGCCTCGGCGTGGACGTGCCCGCGTGAGCGTGCAGGCGGAGGCGGGAGCGGAGGCGGGGGCGGGCGTCGTGCCGGTAGGGCCGCGGCCGCTGCCCTACCGGGCCGGCTGGCAGGAGCTCGAAGACTGGCTGGACACGGTCGTACGTCTCCACGCCGACGACCCCGAAGGGCTCCGGGCCGCGCTGAGGCGCCAGACCGGCGAGCGCACCCGCCTGAGCGAAGAGCGCGCATGGCAGCACACCGTCCAGTGGACCGAGGCCATGGTCAGGCAGATCGTCGCCCCCGGCCCCGAGGCGGGGCGCGCGGCCGGGGCGGGTGACCGGTTACCGGGCGCCTCGCGGGTCTCCGCGCCGCACTGGCTCCTGCTGCGGCGCCTGGCCGAGATCCACACCGCCCTGAAGGCCGGAACCCTGCCGCCCCGGCTGCTCGCCACCCCCACCACCGCCACGGGCGGGCTCGACCCGGCCGAGCTGGTCTCCCGGATCGAGGGCTACGAACACGCGGGCGCCGAGGCGATGCCCGCCGACCTGCAGCAGGCGCTGCTCCGGCTGCCGCGCGAGATCGCGCCCGAGGTGCGGGCGCGGGCCGCCCTGCTGGCCTCGGAGGCGGGCGTCGCGACCGCCCGCTGGATGGGCCGCCGGCCCGAGCCGGAGACCGGGGTCGGCTGGTTCCACGGCGCCCGCGAACACCTCGGCGATCGCGCGCCGGGCGGCTCCCACGAGCCCAGCCTCGTCCCCAGGATCCGGGCCGAGCCCACGGGGCTGGAGCTCGTCGACCGCCTGCTGTCCGACCCGCGGGCCTCGCGGTGGCAGGCCGACGGCGACGACCCGGCCTTCTGGCCCGCCACGATGCCGTCCGACCGCGAGGTCGTCGCCCTCCACTACCTTCCCCACCTGCTCTGCCGGCGGCACGGATCCCACGTCCGGCTGTCCGAGGTCGAGGCCGTCGCGCTCACTGACGGGCCGGTGGGAGAGGGCGTCGCCCTCCTGGTGGCCCACTGCCTGCTCCACGGCGAGTGGCGGGGGCGGGAGTCCGGGGTGAAGGTGCTGCTCGACCTGACCGCCCGCGACGACCTGCCCGCCGCGGAGATCGGACGGCAGCTGGGCCTGCTCCTGCGGCGGACCTGGTTCAAGCCGGCGGCGGTCCGCCGCGCTCTGGAGTTCGCGGCCGCCGGAGGCGCCCGTGATCAGGTGTGGCGGATCATGACCGGCTTCCTGCCGGTCCACCTGCCGGGGCCGGGCGAGCGGGCACACGCGGGGCACACCCGGATGCTCGCGTTCGCCCTCCAGCTCGCCCGGTCGGCCGGGGCCAAGGGGGCGCTGCCGTGCGTCGCGGAGCTCGCGGCCCGCGAGGGCGCGACCGGGCTCGTCCGCGAGGCCAGGCGGCTGCACGCCCACCTGTCCTAGAACGTCCCGGTTCGCCGAACGTTTCGGCTCACCGAACGTTCCGACTGACCGAACGTTTCGGCTCACCGAACGTTCCGACTGACCGAACGTTCCGGCTCAAACGTCCCGGCCGGGGGCCGCGGGGGCACCCCGGCCGGGCTCCGACCGAGGGGCCCGGCCATCCGGCTCGGGCCGGCCCCTACAGGTAGAGACCGGTGGACTCGTCGGTGGTGGTGGGCACGGCGCGGCCCGCGCGGGTCGCGTACAGCTCGGCGAGCGTGGCGCCCGACGGGCCGACGCCCGCGGAGGTGCCGAGCCAGCGGACGGCCTCCTCGCGGGTCAGCGGGCCGATCTCGATCTGCGCCAGGCAGCGGCCCGGACGGACCACGGCGGGGTGCAGGCGGGCCAGATCCTCGTTGGTGGTGATCGCCACCAGCACGTCACGGCCCTGGCCGAGCAGCCCGTCGGTGAGGTTGAGCAGGCGCGACAGGCCCTGCCCCGTCTGCGCCTTCGCCGCCGCGCTGATGAGCTCGTCGCAGTCCTCCAGCACGAGCAGCCGCCAGCGCTGTTTGTCCTCGTCGGTGTCGTAGCCGACCGCGACCTCCATCAGGTAGCCGGGGTCGTTGAAGAGGCGCTCCGGGTCGAGCACGCAGTCGACCTGGCACCAGTCCTGCCACTGCTTGGCCAGCGAGCGCAGCAGCGTGGTCTTGCCGGTGCCCGGCGGGCCGTGCAGGAGGATGAGGCGGCCGTTGACGTCGGAGGGCGTGATCTCCATCAGGACGTCGAGCGACCTGCGGACCCGGGCCGAGTAGTTGCTATTGATCTCCGCCCACGGCTGCGCGGTGATCGGCTTCTCGGAGCGGGTGCCGCCGTGCGCGCCGCGCCACCAGAAGCCCATCTCCACATGGTCGGTCTCGGGCTCCGGCTCCTCCGCGCCGTCGATGCTCTCCTTCAGCACCGAACAGGCCAACTCCTCGCTGACGGCGGTCACGCTGACCGTCGCCGTGCGGTTGCGGTGGCGGATGACCCGCAGTGTCCAGCCCTCACCGCAGATCAGGCGGGACTCCGAGCCGTCCTGCACCTGCGCCGTGCGCACGACCCGGCCCTGCGCCGGGCTGAGCGCGGCGTCGGAGCGTACGCGCTCCAGGTTGACCAGGCGGGACCAGGGCTGGACCCCGGTCGCGAACGGCGACAGCGCCAGGGCGTCGATGATGTCGATGGCCGAATCGGCGTCGTCGACCCAGATGTTCATCGGGAGCTCGGCCGACTCCGGGCCCGGGAACGGCACCTCCTTAATCACGGACATGCCCCCAATGATCCGGTTAGACGTACGGTATGTCGAAGGGTTTTGAGGTATTGGTTCCACCCTGCCGGCCGAGCCAGGCTACACGTGTCAGCGCCGAGGCTGGCCGCCACGTCTGGTGTCCGGCCGATCACGCACCGTCCGGAGGGACGTCGTTAGCCTCTTGGATGAAACTGGTCCCAACGCTCCTCTAGAGGTTCATGATGTAACGACGCCGGTCCGTCACCGGAAACGAGAAAATCTCGGCACTGCTCCAGATCGAGAGTGACGGATCTTTCCTGCCCCGGACGGCGGCATCGCCGCCCGTTCCGTGCTGCTGTCGACGACCGGCTTCCGGCGAGACCGCGACCTCACGATCGACTCCGATGACACGCGGCGATGGACCGTCGAAGAGAAGTCCGCGGACGGCGCGTTGCTGAACGCCGAGGGCCGTTCAGGGCGTCACCACGCTGACGCGGCGCCGAAGCGACCGGCTCGGAAACACCCTCTGATCCGAGGGCAGCGAGACAACTTACGACAAACCGCAAAGTCCCGGGAATGCCGGCAATTCCGGGAAGACGACCAGGGTCCGGGTCACCGACGCAGTCGGCGCGTCCCTCGAGAGCAAGCAGGTGGTGTTCGCCACCGACACGGGGTTCCGCAAGGTGAACACGATCAACGGCGATCTCGTCGCCAACAGCACGGTGGACGAGACGAGGACTGTGGACGCCGATGGCAGCAGCGCGACGATCAGGGTGGAGACCTTCCCCGACGGCAGTCAGCGGATCACCACCACCACGGAGACCGGCGGCGGACCCCTGTGCGAACCGGATATCCCCAGCAGTCGCGAGACCACGGTCACCGCCGTCTCATCCGACGGCAGGTCGGCGGTGGTGTATCACGAGCTCTTCCGGAGCAGCACGAACGAATCCACCGGTACGAGCTCCGGATACTGGGAGCTGACCTACACCGGCAACCACGGCCAGACTTTCAGCGAGCGCAGCGGCTGGGCGGTCGACGCGAACGGCAACAGCAGCAAGACCGTCGAACGGACCACCCCCGACGGCACGACGACCGTCACGACCACGACGCTCGACGCGAACGGGGTGGGCACCGAGACGACGACGCTCGACGCGAACGGGGTGGGCACCGAGACGACGACGACCTACAACCCCGACGGCACGCAGACCACGACAACCACGCAAGATCCAGGCGGGACGCTCGCGCGGCCGGACCGGCCGGCCGCGCACCGGGAGATCGCCTTGTTCAACGGCCGTTTCGCTCTTGACAGGTGCGCGAAGTCCGGATGGTGGCGTAGCGTCACGGTCATGATCCATCCGTCCCATCCCCTGGCGCCGGCCGCCGCCGTGGACACCACCGCGTCGGGAGGTCGCGAGGATGACAGGTGAGGCGGCTCCCCGGGTGCGCCGCGTGGTCGCGTTGGGATGGGACTACCTGCTGATCGTCGGCTGGCTGGCGCTGCTGGCCGGGGCCTACCTGCTGGGGTTGGGCCCGGTGGGCAGGCTGACCGGTGCACCCCTGGTCGTGGCGGACCTGGTGATCACCGGGCTCACCGTGCTGCCCGTGTGGGCCTATCTGGTGGTGACCGAGGCAGGCACGGCGCAGGCCACGTGGGGAAAGCGGCGCGCGAGGCTGATCGTGACCGCCGCCGGCGGCGGCAGGGCGGGGCCCGTCCGGATCATGATCCGCAACGCCGTGAAGCTGCTGCCGTGGGAGCTCGCCCACCTTGCCGTGCTGCGGTTCTGGACGCTGGAGGGCGACTCCGTGGTCGCGGTGCCCGCGCTGGTGCTCTGCTACGCACTGGTCGGTGTCACCGTGGCGCTGATGCTCTTGCGCCGCGATCGGGCGGCGCTGCACGACCTGGTGGCGGGCACCCGCGTGGTCAGCCGGACGTGCTGATGGCGGTCGCGGCTTCGACAGCGGAATGCCGCCCTCTGATGGCGGTCGCGGCTTCGGCAGCGGGATACCGCCTTCTGATGGCGGTCGCGGCTTCGACAGCGGGATACCGCCTTCTGATGGCGGTCGCGGCTTCGGCAGCGGGATACCGCCCTCGTCCGTGATGATGGGGAGCTTCGAGCCCGGCTGGCGCGATCGGCCGGGCTCTCGCGTTCGAAGCGAGCCCGGCGCCCTCATCTCCAGGGCAGGGCGGCGGGCTAGTCCCTGCTCAACTCCCCCTTGCTGACCCCGGCCAGCGGCATCGTCAGCTCGTAGTCGGCCCTGCCGTCGTCCTTGCGCTTCAGCGACACCGTGATGCCGCCCGCGGACTCGATGAGCGCGCACGTGCCGCTCAACCCGGAGAGGCGGAACGTCAGGGTCGACCCCGACAGGTCCGTCGTGGCGAGCGTTCCCTTCGCACACCCGGGGTCTTCACCGGGGGAGTCCCAGACGCCGGTGGTGTCGCCCTGCCGCAGGATGATCGTGACGGGTTCGTCCTCGAACGTGGTGCCGAGGACGTCCCCGTCCGCCGTGCCCTTCCAGGTGCCCGCGAACGCGGCCGGGATCCTCACCGTGCCCTTGGCGGCCGTCGAGGGCGGGGTCGCCGCTGAGCCCGGGTCGCCGGTGCCGCCCGTGGCCGGCGGGCTCGCCGGAGCCGTCGAAGTGGCCGAAGCCGCCTGATCCGCCTGATCCGCCGAGACGGAGGTCGAGGGCTCGGCGGTCGTCCGCGTGGAAGGAAGGAGCGAGCCGCGGCCGAACCAGAGGACCGCGCCGCCCGCCGCCAGGGCCACGACGACCGCCAGCACACCGATCAGCACTCCCCGCGCCCGCCTCGGCGGCCCGCCGGTGCCGCCCGGATGACCGGACCCGGGCGCGGTGCCCGGCCCGGGACCCTCGCCCGGGTGCGGGCCGGCGCCGGCGGATGAGGCGGCCGGGATCGGAGGGCCGCCGGGTGTGTCGGGGTTGACCAGGGTGACCATCAGGTCGCGGGCCGTGGGACGGCGGGAGGGGGCCTTGGAGACGGCGCCCGCGATGGGAGCGCGCAGGCGCGGCGGGAGGGGCGACAGGTCGGGTTCGGCGTGCAGGACCCGGTGCAGCACCGCGGGCACCGTGTCGGCGCCGAAGGGGGACCGGCCCGTGGCGGCGAACAGCATCGTCGCCGCCCACGCGAACACGTCGGAGGCCGCCGAGGCGGGCGAGCCGCCGATCTGCTCGGGCGCCAGATAGGCGGGGGTGCCGATCAGTCCCGAGGTGAGCGTCGCCGCACCTTCCGCTCTGGCGATGCCGAAATCCACGACGCGCGGCCCGTCGGGACCGAGCAGCACGTTCGCCGGTTTGAAGTCGCGGTGCACGACCCCGGCGGCGTGGATGGCGGCCAGCGCCGTCGCGGTGCCCACCACCAGGCGTTCGAGCTCACCGCCGCGGAGCGGGCCGCGCTCGCGCACGCGGTCGGCCAGCGACGGGCCGTCGACGAACTCGCTCACCACATAGGGGCGCGGCCCGTCGGTCGAGGCGTCGAGCACGCGGGCCGTGCAGAAGGAGGCGACGCTCTCCAGCGCGTCGAGCTCGCGCGCGAGCCGGGCCCGGGTCTCGGCGTCGCCCGTGTTCAGCAGCTTGACCGCGACCGGCTCGCCGCCGGGCGTGTGAGCCAGGTAGACGACTCCCTGTCCACCCTCGCCGAGGCGCCCGGCCAGGCGGAACGCGCCCAGCGACGTGGGATCGTCAGGTGTCAGGGGGATCACCATGGCGGTTACGTTACCGGGCTTCATCCGGAACGACGGATACGCCGGGATCTTGCGTCGTTCAACGAACCGTTCCTCGGGTCATCTGACACGGCGGTAAGGCGGCACTGACCTGGCCATGACAGATTCGTACGGATGGTGGCGGATTCGCGCCGGTCGATTAGCGTGCGTGGAGTGAGGACCATTGACTGGGTGGACGGGGCGGTCGAGCTGGTCGATCAGACGCGGCTGCCCGACGAGTGCGTCATGCTCAGGATCTCCGCCGTCGACGAGCTGATCGACGCGATCCAGCGGCTGGCCGTGCGAGGGGCGCCCGCGCTCGGCGTCGCGGGCGCGCTCGGCGTCGTGCTGGCCGGAGACGACCAGGACGCCATCGCCAGGCTGCGAGCGGCCAGGCCCACGGCCGTGAACCTCGCCTGGGGCGTCGACCAGGCCGCCGCCTGGCTGCCCCAGGGCCCCGAGGCGGTGCTGGAGACGGCGCTGCGGATCCGCGACGAGGACATCGCGGCCTGCCAGGCCATGGGCGAACGGGGCGCCGACCTCCTCGAAGGCCACCGGCTGCGGATCATGACGCTCTGCAACACCGGCGGGCTGGCGGCCGTCGAGCGCGGCACCGCGCTGGGCGTCGTGCAGACGTTGCACGAGCGCGGGCGGATGGCCGAGGTGCTCGCCCTGGAGACCCGGCCGCTGCTGCAGGGCGCCAGGCTGACCACCTGGGAGCTCGGCAGGATGGGGGTGCCGCACCGGCTCGTCGCCGACTCGGCGGGCCCGTACCTCCTGGCCAGGGGCGGCATCGACGCGGTGCTCATCGGCGCCGACCGGATCGCCGCCAACGGCGACACCGCCAACAAGATCGGCTCCTACTCCCTCGCGCTCGGCGCGGAGCGGGCGGGAGTGCCGTTCTACGTGGTCGCGCCCGAGACGACGATCGACTTCGCCACGCCGACGGGCGAGCAGATCGAGATCGAGGACAGGGGATCGGCCGAGGTCGTCACGATCAGGGGGGTGCGGCTGGCTCCCGAGGGCACCGGCGCGGCGAACCCCGCGTTCGACGTGACGCCGCACGACCTGATCACGGCGATCATCACCGACAAGCGGATCATCAGGCCATAGACAAAAATAGCCCAATTCCGGGACCAGTCTGCACAGGCCGCGTTACGCTCAGTCGTCACAATCCCGACCTCCGGAGAGCACACGGTGGCCGACCTCGTGTCACGGCGTGACTGGAACGCCCGCGCGCCTCGCGGTGACTACACGCAACTCGACTCGACCAGAGGCGTCAAAGTCCACTACACCGGTGGCAGGGTCGATCCCGGCATCGTCGGAGACCACAACGGCTGCGTCTCCCTGGTGCAGTCGATCCAGCGCGGCCACATGGACGGCAACGGCTGGGTGGACATCGGCTATTCTTTCGTGGCTTGTCCGCATCGCAAGGTGTTCGTGGGCAGGGGGTTACACCACCTGCCGGCGGCCAACGGCGCCGGGCTCAACGCCGGCCACTACGCGGTGCTCGGGCTGGTCGGCAACGCCGGGCTGGTGCAGCCGCCCGACGGGGTGCTGCACGGCATCCTCGACGCGATCGACCACCTTCGCGAGCGCGGCGACGCGGGCATGGAGATCAAGGGACACCGCGACGGCTACGCGACCGACTGCCCGGGCGAGGCCCTGTACGCGTGGGTTCGCCGGGGCGCCCCCCGGCCCGGCGGCGGCGACGGCGGCACGACCCCGCCCGAGGCGCCCCCGTTCCCCGGCAGGCTGCTGAAGTACCCTCCGGTCATGCGCGGCGAGGATGTCCGCACCTGGCAGGTCCAGATGCGTGAGCGCGGCTGGGACCTGGAGGCCGACGGCGCCTACGGCGGCGGCTCGCGCGACGTGTGCCGCCGTTTCCAGCGCAACCAGGGCATCGAGGTCGACGGCGTCGTGGGGCCGACCACCTGGAGGCTGTCCTGGGAAGCGCCGATGCCCTGATCGTCGCCGGGGCTTGACCTGGGGCCACCCCCGGGTCATCGCGGCTGCCAGGCTCCGCTTACTATCCGTTGCATGGATCTGGCAGTGGGTTTTCCTTCCACTACTCGCGATGACTGGCGAGCGCTCGCGCTCGGGGTCCTGCGCAAATCCGGCGTCGAGGCCGACTCGCCGGAGCTGGCGCTGTCCACCCCGACCTATGACGGGGTGACGCTCGCACCGCTCTACGACGCCGCCGACCTGCCCGGGTCGCCCCCGTTCGCGAGGGGCGCGCGGACCTCCACGGGCTGGGACGTACGCCAGCGGCACGCCGTGGCCGACCCCGAGGCGGTGCTGGCCGATCTGGACAACGGCGTGACCTCGCTCTGGCTGGTGGCCGGTGCCGGCGCGATCCCGGTGAGCGAGCTGCCCAGGGTGCTGGAGGGCGTCTACCTCGACCTCGCGCCCGTCATGCTCGACGCCGGTGCCGACACCGCGCGGGCGGCGGAGATCCTGCTCGCGCTGGCCGCCGAGCGCGGCACCCCGCTGTCGGGCAACCTCGGAGCCGGTGCGTCCCAGCCCGACGTGGCGGTCTCGCTGGCCCGGCGGTGCGCTGCCGAGTTCCCGGGGCTGCGGGCGATCACCGTCGACGCCACCCCCTACCACGACGCGGGCGGGAGCGACGCCGACGAGCTTGGCTGCTCGATCGCGCTGGCCGTCGGCCACCTGCGCGCCCTGACCGCGGCCGGGCTCACCGTCGAGCAGGCGCTCGGCCAGCTGGAGTTCCGCTACGCCGCCACCGCCGACCAGTTCGCCACCATCGCCAAGCTGCGCGCGGCGCGCAAGCTGTGGGCGCGCGTCGCAGAGGCGTGCGGTGGGCGGAGCGGGCAGCTGCAGCACGCGGTCACCAGCTCGGCGATGATGACCTCGCGCGACCCCTACGTGAACATGCTGCGCACCACCCTGGCCTGCTTCGCCGCCGGTGTGGGCGGCGCCGACGCGGTGACCGTGCAGCCGTTCGACGCCCGCGCCGGGCTGCCCGACGCGTTCTCCCGCCGGATCGCCCGCAACACCCAGGCGCTGCTGCTGGAGGAGTCGGGGGTGGGCCGGGCGATCGACCCGGCGGGCGGCTCCTGGTACGTCGAGCGGCGCACCGCCGACCTGGCCGGACGGGCCTGGGCGTGGTTCCAGGAGATCGAGGCGGCGGGCGGCGTCGAGGCGGCCGGATCGCTGGTGGCCGAGCGGATCGCCGCGACCAGGGAGCGCCGCGCCGGCGACATCGCGCACCGCCGCTTCCCGATCACCGGCGTGAGCGAGTTCCCCGACCTCGGGGAGAAGCCGCTGCGCCGTCCCGCCGTGCCCGCCGCCCCCGCCGCGTCCGAGGGCCCGGTGCCCGCCCTGCCGCGGATCCACTACGCCGAGGAGTACGAGAGGCTGCGCGACCTCGCCGACGCGAGACCGGAGCGGCCCAAGGTGTTCCTGGCCACGATCGGCCCGGTCGCCACCCACACCGCGCGCGCCTCGTTCGCCGCCAACCTGTTCCAGGCGGGCGGCCTGGCCACCGAGACCGCGGGCCCGGGCACCGACCCCGAGCAGATCGCCACCGCGTTCGCCGTCAGCGGCGCCACCGTCGCCTGCCTGTGCTCCAGCGACAGGCTCTACGCCCAGCACGCCGAGGCGGTCGCCGCCGCGCTGAGACGGGCGGGCGCGCGCAGGGTCTGGCTGGCGGGGAAGGGAGACTACGACGGCGTGGACGCGTACCTCCATGCCGGCTGCGACGTGCTCGACGTGCTCCGCACGACCTTCGACGACCTGGAGGTTGCCCGATGATCCCCGACTTCACCGGCATCCCGCTGGACGGCCACGCCCCGGCCGGGCCGCAGGAGGCGCCCGTCGGCGAGGTGTGGGAGACGCCCGAGGGCATCGGGGTCAAGCCGCTCTACACGGCCGCCGACCTGGACGGGCTCGACTTCCTGGAGACCTACCCGGGCGCCGCCCCCTTCCTGCGCGGCCCCTACCCGACCATGTACGTCAACCAGCCGTGGACCATCCGCCAGTACGCGGGCTTCTCCACGGCCGAGGACTCCAACGCCTTCTACCGGCGCAACCTGGCGGCCGGGCAGAAGGGGCTGTCGGTGGCCTTCGACCTGGCCACCCACCGGGGCTACGACTCCGACCACCCGCGCGTCGCCGGCGACGTGGGCATGGCGGGGGTGGCGATCGACTCGATCTACGACATGCGGCAGCTGTTCGACGGGATCCCGCTCGACCGGATGTCGGTGTCGATGACCATGAACGGCGCCGTGCTGCCGATCCTGGCGCTCTACATCGTGGCGGCCGAGGAGCAGGGGGTGGCGCCGGAGCAGCTGGCCGGGACCATCCAGAACGACATCCTCAAGGAGTTCATGGTCCGCAACACCTACATCTACCCGCCTGCCCCATCAATGCGCATAATTTCGGATATTTTCGCTTTTACGAGTGAGAAGATGCCGAAATTCAACTCGATCAGCATCTCCGGCTACCACATCCAGGAGGCCGGGGCCACGCTCGACCTGGAGTTGGCCTACACGCTGGCCGACGGCGTCGAGTACCTCCGGGCCGGCGTCGCGGCCGGGATGGACATCGACCGGTTCGCGCCCCGGCTGTCGTTCTTCTGGTGCATCGGCATGAACTTCTTCATGGAGGTCGCCAAGCTGCGGGCCGCCCGGCTGCTCTGGGCGAAGCTGGTGTCCGGGTTCGGCGCGAAGAACCCCAAGTCGCTGTCGCTGCGTACGCACTCGCAGACCTCCGGCTGGTCGCTCACCGCCCAGGACGTCTTCAACAACGTCGCCCGCACCTGCGTCGAGGCCATGGCCGCCACCCAGGGCCACACCCAGTCGCTGCACACCAACGCGCTCGACGAGGCGCTCGCCCTGCCCACCGACTTCTCCGCCCGCATCGCCCGCAACACCCAGCTGGTGCTCCAGCAGGAGTCCGGCACCACCCAGGTGATCGACCCGTGGGGCGGCTCCTACTACGTCGAGCGCCTCACCCACGACCTGGCCGAACGCGCCTGGGCCCACATCCAGGAGGTCGAGGCCGCGGGCGGGATGGCCCACGCCATCGAGGCCGGCCTGCCCAAGCTCCGCATCGAGGAGGCCGCGGCCCGCGCCCAGGCCCGCATCGACTCCGGCCGGCAGCCGGTGATCGGCGTCAACAAGTACCGCGCCGACGCCGACGAGCCGATCGACGTGCTCAAGGTCGACAACAGCGCCGTACGCGCCCAGCAGCTCGACAAGCTGCGCCGGCTGCGCGCCGAACGCGACGACGCCGCCGTCACCCGCGCGCTCGACGCCCTCACCAAGGCCGCCGACAACCCCACCCCCGGGCTCGGCCACAACCTGCTCAAGCTCGCGGTCGACGCCGCCCGCGCCAAGGCCACGGTGGGCGAGATCTCCGACGCGCTGGAGCGGGTGTTCGGCCGCCACGCCGGTCAGGTCCGTACGATCTCGGGGGTGTACCGCGACGAGGCGGGTTCCGTCTCCGGCATCGAGGCCGTACGCCGGGCGTGCGCCGACTTCGAGCGTGACGAGGGCCGCCGCCCGCGCATCCTGGTGGCCAAGATGGGCCAGGACGGCCACGACCGAGGCCAGAAGGTGATCGCCACGGCCTTCGCCGACCTGGGCTTCGACGTGGACGTCGGCCCGCTGTTCCAGACGCCGGAGGAGGTCGCGCGCCAGGCCGTCGAGGCCGACGTGCACGTCGTCGGCGTCTCCTCGCTGGCGGCCGGTCACCTCACGCTGGTGCCCGCCCTCCGGGAGGCGCTGGCCGAGCTGGGCGCCGGCGACGTGATGATCGTGGTCGGCGGCGTCATCCCGCCGGGAGACTTCGACGAGCTGCGCGCGGCGGGCGCCTCGGCGATCTTCCCGCCGGGCACCGTGATCGCCGACGCGGCCCTCGACCTGCTGCGGGAGCTCACGGCCCGCCTGGGACACTAGTCCGGTGCGGTCGCTCGAAGACTACGTCCAGGGCGTCAAGGACGGCTCCCGCGCCTGGATCGCCCGCGCGATCACGCTGGTGGAGTCGACCAGGCCCGACCACATGGCGCTGGCCCAGCGGCTGCTCGTCGAGCTCACCCCGATGTCCGGCGCGGCCCGCCGGGTGGGCGTCTCGGGCGTGCCCGGCGCCGGCAAGTCCACCTTCGTCGACTCCCTCGGCACGATGCTGACCGGGCAGGGCCACCGGGTGGCCGTCCTGGCGGTCGATCCCTCGTCGACCAGGACGGGCGGCAGCATCCTCGGCGACAAGACCCGCATGGCGCGCCTGTCGGTCGACCCGGCCGCCTTCATCCGGCCCTCGCCCACCTCCGGCACCCTCGGCGGCGTCACCAAGGCCACCAGGGAGGCCATGGTGGTGGTCGAGGCGGCCGGCTACGACGTCGTCCTGGTCGAGACCGTGGGCGTCGGCCAGTCGGAGACCGCGGTCGCCGACATGGTCGACACGTTCCTGCTGCTCACCCTGGCCCGCACCGGCGACCAGCTGCAGGGCATCAAGAAGGGCGTCCTGGAGCTGGCCGACGTCATCGCGGTCAACAAGGCCGACGGCGAGCACGAGCCCGCGGCCCGCAAGGCGGCGCGCGAGCTGGCCGGGGCGCTGCGGATGCTCCGCTCCGACAGCACGCCGCCTCCGGTGCTCACCTGCAGCGGCCTCACGGGCGCGGGCCTGCCCGAGCTCTGGCGCCAGATCCTGGCCCACCAGGAGAGCCTCGACCTGGCGGCCAGGCGCCGCCGCCAGCAGGTGCAGTGGACCTGGACCCTGGTGCGCGACCGGCTGCTCTCGGAGCTGCGCGACGACCCGGTGGTGCGGGCCGTGGCGGGCCAGGTGGAGGAGGAGGTGCTCGCGGGCGCCCTCACCCCCTCCCTGGCCGCGGACCGGCTGCTGGCGGCCTTCGAACGCCCCGCCGGCCGCGACGCGACGAGGAAGGGTCAGGCGGGCCCGTCGTAGAAGGCGTCGAGCGTGCCGCCGTAGCGGGTCTCGACGGCCTTGCGCTTGATCTTGAGGCTGGGCGTGAGCTCGCCCGACTCGACGGTGAAGTCGTCGGTCAGGATGGCGAACTTCTTGACCGTGGAGTAGCTGGCCTCGCCGCCGTTGACCTGGGCGATCGCCTTCTCGACCTCGGCGAGCATCCGCGGGTGCTCGCGCAGCGCCTCCGCGTCGGCCGGCAGCCCCTCGGCCTCGGCCCACGGCTTGACCACCTCCATGTCGAGGGTCACCAGCGCCGTGCAGTAGTTGCGCCGGTCGCCGTGCACGAACACGTGCGACAGGAAGGGGCAGGCCGCCTTGATCCGGCCCTCGAGGTAGGTGGGGGCGACGTACTTGCCCCCGGAGGTCTTGATCAGCTCCTTCTTGCGGTCGGTGATCGTCAGGCGGCCCTCGGAGTCGAGCTCGCCGATGTCGCCGGTGTGCAGCCAGCCGTCCTCCAGCGCCTCCGCGGTCTCCTCGGGCAGGCCGTGGTAGCCGCGCATGACGCCGCGCCCGCCGATCAGGACCTCCCCGTCGTCGGCGATGCGCACCCGCGTGCCGGGCAGCGGCAGCCCGACCGTGCCGAACCGCACCGACTCGGGCCGGTTGAGGAAGCTGCCCGCCGACGACTCGGTCAGCCCGTAACCCTCCAGGATCGTCAGGCCGGCGGCGTCGAAGAACTCGGCGATGTCCTGCGAGAGCGGGGCCGCCCCCGAGATGAAGAAGCGGATCCGGCCGCCGAACCGCTCGCGCAGCTTGGCGAAGACCAGCCGGTCGGCCAGGGCGTACTCGAGCCGGGTGGTGAACGGGACCGAGGCGCCGCGCTGGCGCGCCCGGACCACCCTGACGCCCGTCGCGCGCGCCCAGGTGAAGATGCGGGCCTTGGCCCCGCCCTCGCGCCGCATGGTGGCGGACACGGTGTTGTGGATCTTCTCGAAGATGCGCGGGGCCGCGGCCATGAAGGTGGGCCGGAGCACGCCCATGTTCTCGGCGATCTTGTCGAGACGGCCGTCGATCGCGGTCGGCACGCCGGCGTCGATCATGACCACTTCGAGCAGCTTGCCGAACGAGTGCGACAGCGGCAGCCAGAGGAAGTGCAGGTCGTCACCGGAGAGCAGCTCCAGCTCGCGCACCGCGCTGCCCGCGTAGAGCCAGTTGTCGTGGGTCAGCTCCACGCCCTTGGGACGCCCGGTCGTGCCGGAGGTGTAGATGAGCGTGGCCAGGTCGTCCTGGGCGATGGCGTCGACCATCGCGTCGTAGTCGCCCTCGCCGCTCACCGAGTCGAGGCGCAGCACCCAGCCGTCGTCGCTGGGCGTGCCGTCGATGACCACGACGTGCGTGACGTCCGGCAGCTCTTTCTGCACCGACCTCAGCTTGGCCACCTGGTCGTCGTCCTCGGCGATGACGATCGTGCTGCCCGAGTCGGTGATGACGAACGCCGACTCGGCCGCCGTGTTGGACGGGTAGATCGTGGTGGTGGCCGCGCCGGTCGACAGCACCGCCAGGTCGGCGATGATCCACTCGAGCCTGGTGGAGCTGAGGATCGAGACCCTGGCGCCGGGGCCCGCGCCGAGCCCGGCCAGGCCCAGCGCCAGCTTCCGCACCCGCTCGCCCACCTCCTGCCAGGACAGTGATGTCCAGCCGTCGGCCGACGGGGTGCGGTAGGCCTCGGAGTCGGGGGTTGCCGCGATCCGATCGCGCAGCAGGGACGGAATGCTCGACATGCCTGATCCTCCCGGGAGTGATGCTGCCGACTCTAGGACTACCGCCCCATGTCCGTCGATGTCCCGATCATCACGTTGCGAGCACGGTGGGGATCCTGGCGACGAGGCCCTTCGGCCTGGACGTGCGCACCTCCCAGGCGCCGCGGGTTCTGCTCGCCGGTCTGCGCCAACCGGTTCAACGTGGCCGCCCACCGGGCCAGGATGGCCGCGACCCCCTGATCGGCCCGATTTCACCAGGTGGAAGCGGTGAGGTGCCCGGAATGAGATTGACGTCTGGGGAGCAATCGGGCAATAGTGTGGCAGGTGGTAGCCCCCCGATTGATCTCCTGTGCACTCGCTCTGGCGACCCTGACGCTGGCCGCGTGCACCGCGACCCCCTCAGGGCCGGCCGGTGGCGAGCCCAGGGCCAGCGGCGTGGCCGGCGGCTTCGAGTCCGTCCCCGAGAGCTCGGCCTCCACCGGCTCGGGCGGCCCGTCGGGCACGCCCACCGCCGCCCCGCTCGACCCGGAGGCGTACAAGACCGAGCTGGCCACCACGCAGAAGGCCATGGCGGGCGCGATCAAGTCCATGGCCGGCGCGCGGACGATCAACACGCTCGGCCAGCGCGTCAGACGCACCGAGGAGGCGCTGGCCGGCGGCGCCGACACGCTGGCCGCCCTCGCCCCGCCCGAGGAGGTGCGTCCCCAGCACGACGCCTACGTGGCCAGCCTGCGCGAGTTCGTCACCGGGCTCGGCTCGACCGCGGGCCGGGTCGGCAGCCGCGACCTGTGCACCTCCTCGGCCGTCCTGACCGACATCGACGACAGGCTGAAGGCGCTCGACGACGCGGGCGAGGCCCTGCAGCGGGCCGGCGACTACCCGGCCGACGTGGTCACGGTGAAGGCCGCTAGCAAGAAGACCAGGCGGCTCGGCAACGGCAGCTACCTCCGCCGGGGCACGCTGAACGGCCGCAGCTCGCTGCAGATCCACAACGGCGGCACCCGGGACGCGGTCGTCACCGTCATGCGCGGTAAGTCCAAGGAGTTCAGCGTCTACGTGCGCCGGAAGGCGAAGTTCAAGGTCAGCGGCGTGCGCGACGGCACGTACAAGGTCTACTTCACGCACGGCGTCGACTGGGACGGCAGAAGCGGGTCGTTCACCCGTCAGTGCAGCTTCGAGCGCTTCTCGAAGCCGGTCACGTTCAAGACCACGTTCACCGCGACGCAGATCCTCTGGCACGACTGGCGGATCACGCTGCACGCCATCTCCGGCGGCAACGCCCGCACCTCGGCCGTGGACCCCAAGGACTTCCCGGGCTGAACCGCCCCCGAACCTGCCAAGGGACCGCGCACCCGCGTGCGCGGCCCCTTGACCTCGGGTGACATCAGGACGAGAACAGCATCCCCACCCAGCTGCGCTGGCGGTGGTGGCCGCCGTGGTGGTGGCCGCCGCGCGGAGGGCCGCCCCACGCGGGACCGGGCGCCGGGGGTGGGGGAGCGGAGTGCCAGCTGGACTCCATCTGGGTCAGCGACTCGAGCTCGCCGTAGTCGAGGAAAATCCCCCGGCAGCTGTCGCACTGTTCGATGTGGACGCCATTGCGCTCATAGGTCCGCATGTTGCCGCGGCACTTCGGGCACTGCATCTCTAGTCGGTCTCCTTGGCCTGGAATCTGTGAGGAAAACCTACCGCGCGCAACGGCGTCATGCTCTGACGATTCTGTTGCACGCTTCGACCAACGAATGCTCGACCTCGTCGAGTTCCCGGCTCTCGCGGTCGGCGTTGAGCACGGCCACCGCGGCCAGCTGCACGGTCAGCGCCCTGGCCGGCAGGTCGAGCGGCCGCCACGGGTCGTCGCCGTCGCCCAGCGCGGGCCCGCCCGAGGCCAGGTAGGCGCCCAGGAACCGGTCCCAGACGGCCGGGTCGAGCAGTCCGGCGGCGTACCAGGCGGCGGGCCTGGCCAGGTCCCAGGCGGGGTCGCCGACGCCGAGGTCGTCGATGTCGATGAGCAGCCAGTGCTCGCGCCGGACCAGCTGGCCCAGGTGCCAGTCGCCGTGGGTGAGCAGGCCGGGCCCCGGCTCGGCCCGGGGCAGCCCGTCGAACGTCCGCCGTAACAGCCGCTCGACCGGGCCGTCGCCGGGCATACGCCGGACCGCCCGCGCGGCCCGCTCCGGACCGCCCGCCGCCGGGAGCGGCGGCAGCAGCGTGAGGGACACGGCGTGCAGCCGGGCCAGCAGCCTGGCCCCTTCCTCCCACGGAGCCGCGTCGGGATCGTCGTGGGAGACGGGCCGCCCGGCGGGCCAGACGGTGACCGCCCGGTCGCCCACCTTCAGCACCTCGGGATCCAGCGGGGCGAGCATCACGCCGCTCAGCGCGGCCGAGGCGGTGGCCGACAGCCGGGGCCGCAGGCTGTCGGGGTCGTCACGCAACGAGTGGGCCTTGACCACGACCTCGCCCCGGCGCAGCACCAGCACGTCGGTGCGGGTGGGATGGACCACGGGGTCGCCGGAACCGCCGTACGCGCCCGCGATGCGGGCAAGTTCCGCCTCCAGATCCACTCGTACAGACTAGGGGGCATGAGAATCGGTTTCGCCGTGCCCCAGTCGGGGGCCTGGGCCACCCCGGACAACATGCGGCGCCTCGCCACCCGGGCCGAGGAGCTCGGCTACCACGAGCTCTGGACGTTCCAGCGGGTGCTCTATCCCGTCGGCCACGAGATGGGGCCGACCTATCGCAGCGTGCACGACCCGGTGGTCACACTTTCCTATCTGGCCGGGGTGACGAGCACCGTGAGGCTGGGCGTGGCGGTGATCAACGCCTACGTCCCGCCGGTGCTGCTGGCCAAGCAGCTCGCCTCGCTGCAGGTGGTCTCGGGCGGCAGGCTGACGGCCGGGCTGGGGCTGGGATGGGTGCCCGAGGAGTTCGAGGCCACGGGCGTGGCCTTCGAGCACCGGGGGCGCAGGGGCGAGGAGTTCGTCGAGGTGCTGCGCAAGGCCTGGACCGACGACGTGGTCGAGCACCACGGCGAGTTCTACCGGATCCCGCCGTCCTACATCGACCCCAAGCCGTCGCCGCCGCCGCCGATCCTGCTGGGCGGCACCGCCGAGGTGGCGCTGCGCCGGGCCGGCCGGCTCGCCGACGGCTGGGTGAGCTCCAGCCGGGAGGACCTGGCGGGCATCGCCCCGCGCATCGCCGCCGTCAAGGAGGCGGCCACGCGGGCCGGGCGCGACCCGGCGGCGTTGCGCTTCGTGTGCCGGGGCGTCACCCAGGTACGGCCCGGGGGCGCCGGCGCGAGCCGGCGCCCGCTCACGGGCTCCTACGAGGAGATCAGGGCGGACGTGGCGGGCCTGGCGGCCAAGGGGGTGACGGACGTCTTCCACGACCTGAACTTCGACCGGGAGATCGCCTCCTCCGCGGACGCGAAGGACACCATGCGCCGCGCCGAGGAGGCCCTGGAGGCCCTGAGCCCCACCGCGTAGGGCGGTCGCCCGCGCCTCGGCGGCTCCGGTGCGGCTCCGTGCGGCCGTCGGCGTCACGTGCGTGATCGCCCTGGCCGTCGCACGGCCGCGCCCTACGCGGTGGCGTGGGCGGCGAGGCGCAGGGCCTCGGCGGCGACCGCGTGGCGCAGGGCGCGGATGCCGTCGCGGCCGCGCACCGGATGCACGGCGTTGGTCAGCAGCACCACCGTCAGCCGGTGGGCCGGGTCGACGACCAGCGAGGTGCCGGTGAAGCCCGAGTGGCCGAAGGCGCCGGTCAGCGGGCCCACGATGGCCGGGTCGCCGATCCGCACGCCCAGCCCGTGACGGAAGGCCGCGCCCTCCGCCCCCTGGTCGCGCAGCATCTCCGCCACGGTGCCGGGACGCAGCATCGCGCCGCCGCCGAGCCGCAGCGTCTCGCCGAAGGTCAGCACGTCGTCGGCCGTGGCGAACAGGCCCGCGTGCCCCGCCACGCCGCCGAGGGCGTAGGAGGTCTCGTCGTGCACCTCGCCGCGCACGCAGCCCGGCCCGGGGCGCTCGGGCTTCCACTCGGTGGCGGCGACGCGCGCCAGCGCCGGCGGCCCCGGCCGGTAGCCGGTGTCGGCCAGCTCCAGCACGCCGGTGACCCTGGCGCGGACCAGGTCGTCGAGCGGCGCGCCGCCGGCCAGCTCGGCGACGTGGCCCATCATGACCAGGCCGACGTCGGTGTAGAGGTAGGGCCCGGCGACCGGGTGGGTGACCGGCGTGTCCGTCATGGCCGCCAGGCGGGCGGCCGCGGAGGCGCCGGGCAGCTCCAGGTCGATGCGGCGGGTGGGCCGCAGTCCGGCCGTGTGGGTGAGCAGGCGGCGCGGCGTGATCCTCGGGTCGCGTCCGGGAAGCCAGGCGGCCACCGGCTCGTCCAGGTCCAGGCGGCCCTCCTCGGCCAGCGAGAGCACGACGGCCGTGGTGAACAGCTTGCTGATCGAGGCCAGGTCGAAGATGGAATCGCGGCGCGCGGGCGGCCGATCCGGGGCGAGAGTCCCCTCCAGGTCCAGATAGCGCACCAGCTCGCCGGTGGCCGAGGACGCCACGACGGCTCCGTCCACGGCGATCAGCGCGACCGCCGCCGAGCACACCCGCGGCACCCCGTCCGCCAGGATCGCGTCCAGCCGATCGGACATCGTTCCCCTCCCCGTTGACATGCCCCCTGTGCGGTCAGCCGCTCAGCGTGTCGCTGAGCCGCTCACCGTGCGACTCCAGCAGCGCGCGCGCCCCCTCGGCGTCGAGCCCGTGCCGGATCATCACCACCGCGGTCTTGGCGTGCCCGCCCGCCGAGGCGAGCGCCTTCTCCGCCGTGTCGTGGTCGGCGCCGGTGATGTCCATGACCATCCGCAGCGCCCGCCCCGCCAGCTTGTTGTTCATCGCCGACATCTCGATCATCTTGTTCCCGTAGGTACGGCCCAGCCGAACCATCGAGATCGTCGAGATCATGTTGAGCACCAGCTTCTGGGCGGTGCCCGCCTTCAGCCGGGTGGAGCCGGTCACCACCTCGGGGCCCACGACCACCTCGATCGCGTGCTCGGCGGCGGCCGACAAGGGGGCGCCGTCGTTGCACGACAGCCCGACGGTGAGCGCGCCGCGCCGGGTGGCCTCCGACAGGGCGCCCAGCACGAACGGCGCGTGCCCGCTGGCCGAGACGCCCACGACCGAGTCGAGCGCCCCCACCTCAAGGCCGGCCATCGCGGCGGCGCCCGCCTCGCCGTCGTCCTCCGCGCCCTCGACCGACCGCGTGAGCGCGTCGGGGCCGCCCGCGATGACTCCCTGCACGAGCTCGGGGTCGGTGCCGAACGTGGGCGGACACTCCGACGCGTCGAGCACGGCCAGCCGTCCCGACGTGCCCGCGCCGACGTACAGCAGCCGCCCGCCCGCCCCCATCCGCGTGGCGATCGCGTCGATGGCGGCCGAGATGGCCGGGATGACCACGGCGACGGCGGCGGGCACGGCGGCGTCGGCCTGGTTCATCAGGCGGGCGATACGCTCGGTCGGCAGCCGGTCGATCTGGCTGTAGCGGGGGTCGCTCTGTTCGGTGGACAGCTCAGGTAGCGGATCAATCATGACGCTAATTTCCACCCTTTACTTCTCTCTTGTAAATATCTTTCAGACAATGGGGTTCATGACGTACGTACGCACCGGAGCCGAGCGGCTGGCCGCGGATCCCGCCCTGGCGGGTGGCGGCCGGCTCGGCCTGATCACGAACCCCACCGGCGTCCTGCCCGACCTGACCCCCACGCCGGACGCCCTGATGGCGGCCGGAGCGCCGCTGACCGCGCTGTTCGGCCCCGAGCACGGCATCCGCGGCACCGCGCAGGCGGACGGCAGTGAGCCTGACTCCGCCGACGCCAGGACCGGGCTGCCGGTCTACGACACCTACAGGCGCTCCGGCGCGGCGCTGGACGAGGTGGTCGCCCGCTCCGGCGTCGACACGCTGGTCTTCGACATCGCCGACGTGGGCGCCCGCTTCTACACCTACGTCTGGACCATGTACGACCTGATGGCATCGGCCTCCCGGCTCGGGCTGCGCTTCGTGGTGCTCGACCGGCCGAACCCGCTCGGCGGCACCGTGACGGAAGGGCCGCCGCTGGACCCGGAGTTCGCCAGCTTCGTCGGCAGGTTCCCGCTGCCGTTGCGGCACGGCAGGACGGTGGGGGAGCTGGCCCTGCTCTTCGGCTTCGACCTGGACCTGCACGTGGTGCGGATAGAGGGCTGGCGGCGCGACATGACCTTCGCCGGCACCGGGCTGCCCTGGGTGATGCCGTCGGTCAACATGCCGACCCCCGACACCGCGCTGGTCTACCCGGGAACCGGGCTGTTCGAGGGCACCACGTTCTCCGAGGGGCGCGGCACCACCCGGCCGTTCGAGCTGGTCGGCGCGCCGTGCGTGGACGACCGGTTCGCCCCGGCCCTCGGCGCGCTCGGGCTGCCCGGCGTGCGCTTCCGCGAGACCTGGTTCACGCCGATGTTCCACAAGCACGCGGGCACGGCCGTGCGCGGGGTCCAGCTGCACGTGCACGACCGGGCGGAGTTCCGGCCGGTGCTGACCGGCCTGTCGATGCTGCACGTGGCCCGCGAACTCTACGACGGCGACTTCGCCTGGCGCGGCCCCGAGCTGCACATGGACCACCTGTGGGGCTCCGACACGCTCACCCGCGGCCTGGACGCGGGACGAGACCCACGAGCCCTGTGCCCCGAACCCGCTCACCCCGAAGGCCGCCTGCTCTACGCCTGACATCTCACGCAAGGTCGCGCCGGTAGAGCCAGAAGACGCGTTCCGCTCGCGCGCCCACGGCGCGCGAGTAGAACCGCAGCGGCCCCACCCAGCCGATCTGGGCGGTGCTCTGCCCGGCGGCGCGCTGATCGGCCAGGCAGCGGCGCAGCAGCACGCCGCCCACGCCCAGCCCGCGCGCCGCGGGCGCGGTGCCCATCGGGCCGAACCACGCGGGCCGGGCGCCCCAGGCGGCGAACGCCAGCACCTCGCCGTCGCGCTCGGCGTAGTGCAGCCCGGCGGCGTTGGCCGCCTCCCAGGCCCAGCGGTCGTTCCAGTGCTCGCGGACGAACGCGACGACCCGCTCGCGCTCCGGCCCGGCCTCCCGGACGTCCACCCCGGCCCGGGCCAGCCTTGCCACGTCCTCGTCCGTGGCAAGGCGGTCGGTGGCCTGGCCGGCGGGCGGTCCGGCTGTGGGGCCGGTGGACAGGTCGGCGGTCATGTTCCAGGCCACGTGGTAGCGCTCGTACCCGAGGCTCTCGGCCAGGCAGGCGGCGGCGGTGTAGCGCACGTCGATGCCCGGCCAGGCGTAGCACGGCGCGTTGCCGGCGAAGCGCGCCTGTGTCGCGCCCCGCGCGCGCAGCCACTCCTCGGCCGCGCGCACCAGCTCCCGGCCGAGCCCGCGGCCCTGCTCGCGAGGGCGCACGGCGAGCAGGTCGATGTGCCCGACCTGGGGGTCCCGGGTGGACATGGACGCCATGACGACCCCGCCCCCGGACACCAGCGCGGTCCACCGGCGGTCGGCGGGCGGGGCGGCCAGCCGCGCGACCAGCGCGGCGGCCTCCCCGGCGTCGAACACGAGTGCCTCGCGCGCCACCTCGGCCGCGACGGCCAGGTCGGCGGCGGCCGGAATCGGGGCGGCGGTCCCGGCGGCGGAGCCCGGCATGCGCCGACCTCGGGCGGATCCGGCTGGGTTGGAGGTCGGTTCCACGGCGTCGTCGGCGTGGGTCACGGGGTCACACCTCGCTCATCGGGCGGGCGATGACGCTGCGGCGCTCCGGGTAGAAGCACGCGTGCTCCTGCGGGACACCCTCCGTCAGCCGCAGCAGCGGCCGCTCGGTCTCGCACCGCTCGCCGCGGAACGGGCAGCGGGGGGCGAACAGGCAGCCGGCGTCGTCCTGGCCGGCCTCCAGCGCCTCCAGCGGCACCACCGGCTGCTCACCCGGCTGCTCCAGCCCGTGCAGGACCGGGATGGCCGACAGCAGCGACTGCGTGTAGGGGTGCACCGGGTCGGCGATCACCGTGTCCACCGGACCGCGCTCCACGACCTGACCCCGGTAGATGACGTAGAGGTCGCCGTCGCCGCCGATGTAGCGGGCCGTGGCCACGTCGTGCGTGATGAACAGCACGCTGACGCCGAGCCGCTCGCGCAGGTCCTTCAGCAGCGCCAGGATGCCGAGCCGGAGCGACACGTCGATCATCGAGACCGCCTCGTCGGCGACGAGCATCTCGGGGTCCACGGTCAGCGCCCTGGCGATGACCACGCGCTGGCGCATGCCGCCCGACAGCTGGTGCGGGTAGCGGGCCAGCACCGTCGCCGGGTCGAGACCCACGAGCGACAGCACCTCGGCCGCCCGCTCGTCCATCCACGTCCTGGACCGCCCGGTCTGCTTGGCCCGCAGCGCCAGCGGCGCCCGCAGGGTCTGGTGGATCGTCCGGGTCGGGTTCAGGGCCGAGTAGGGGTCCTGGTGGATCAGCTGGATCTTGCGGAAGTGCGGCTGGCGCTGCTTGGGCGTGAGCGACGACATCGGGACGCCGTCGATGGCGATCTCGCCGCCGTCGTAGGTCTCCAGCCCGGCGATGATCCGGCCGAGCGTGGTCTTGCCGCAGCCCGACTCGCCGATGAACGACGCCGCGCCGCCCTTGGCGATCGAGAAGTCGACTCCCCGCAGTGCCCGCACCTCCCGGCCGCCGAGCACGCTGCCCCGCTGCTTGAAGGTCTTGACGATGCCGTTCCCCGTGATCACGCGTGCTCCTTCACCTTCACCGCATGGCAGGCCACGATCCTCGGCCCGTGCGCGAGGGCCGCCGGATCGTCGGTGTCGCAGATGTCCATCCGCAGCGCGCACCGCTCCCTGAACACGCACCCCTCCTTGGGCGCGCTCGCCAGCGTCGGCGGCCGGCCCGGCAGCGCCCGCGCCTCGTCGATGTCGCCGATCAGCCGGGGGATCGCCTTGATCAGGCCCTTGGTGTAGGGGTGGCGCGGGTCGCCCAGCACCTGCCTGGTGGGCCCCTGCTCGACCAGCCGCCCGCCGTACATGACCGCGAGCCGGTCGGCGACCTCGGCGACCACGCCGATGTCGTGCGTGATGACCAGCGTGGTGAGCCCGCGCTCGGCGTGCACCTCACGGACGATCTTCAGGATGTTGGCCTGCGTGATCATGTCCAGCGCGGTGGTCGGCTCGTCGAGCACCACCAGGTGCGCGTTGAGCACCAGCGCCAGCATGATGCCGACCCGCTGCCGCATGCCGCCGGACAGCTCGTGCTGGTAGGAGTCGAGCACCCGGGCCCCGTCGAGGCCCATCCGGCCGAGCAGCTCCCTGGCCTCGCGGACCAGGCCGCGCAGGTCCTCGACGCCGTGCGAGCGGCCCAGGTCGAGCAACTGCTTGCCGACCGTCTTGAGCGGGTTGAGGGAGTTCTGGGCGGCCTGGAACACGTACCCGATGTGCGCGCCCCTGGCCTTGCGCAGCCGTTCGCCCTCGAAGCCCACGACGTCGCCCAGCCCGTCGATCTCCACGCTGCCGGTGGAGATCCGGCCCGGCGGCTGCACCGCGTTCAGCAGCGACAGCGCCAGCGTGGACTTGCCGGAGCCGGACTCGCCGACGATGCCGGTGATCGAGCCGGGCTCCAACGTCAGGCTGACGTCGCGCACGGCGGGCAGCTCGCCGGCCGGCGTCTTGTAGACGACCGACAGGCCGTCGATGCGCACGCCCGGCGCCTGCCCTGTTGTTGCCTGGGCCACCGTTACTCCTCACGCAGCCGGGGATTGAAGATCTCGTCCATGGCGTCGACCACGAGCACGATGCCGAGCGTGAGCAGCAGGATCGCCAGCAGCGGCGCCATCAGGTAGCCGAGCGCGTTCGGCTGGATCATGGCCCCGGCCTGGAACACGGCCAGGTTGAGCATCACGCCCCAGTTGTCGGACTCGTAGGGCAGGACGCCGAGGAAGAACAGGCCCACCTGCGCGTAGACGGCGCCGGTGACCGAGATGAGCATGTTCATCGCGATGTAGGGGGCCATGCTCGGCAGCAGTTCCCTGCCGACGATGTGCGACGTGGACAGGCCGAGCCCGCGCGCCGCCTCGATGAAGCCGCGCTCGCGCAGCGACAGGGTCTGTGCCCGTACGGCCCGCGCCACGCCGCCCCAGCCCAGCAGACCGAGCACCAGGCCCATCTGGATCGGGCTGCCGAACTTCCAGACGGTCGCCAGGACCAGCAGCAGCGGCAGGCCCGGGATGGTGAGCTTCATGTCGGTGATCCGCATGAGCACGGTGTCCCAGCGGCCCCGCTTGAAGCCGGAGAACAGGCCGAGCGTGGTGCCGAGGACGACCGTGATGATCGCGGTCACCGTGGCGCAGAGCAGGACGTAGCGGGAGCCGGTGATGACCAGCGCGAGCACGTCCCTGCCCTGTGGGTCGGTGCCGAACCAGTGCTCCCAGCTCGGCGGCTGGGTGATGGCGTTGGCGTTGCCGGGCAGGTGGTCGGGGAAGAACATCGGCCCGAAGACGCCCATGAACGCGAAGCCCACGATGATGACCACACCCGCCATCCGGCTGGGCTTGCGCTTCATCACCCGCCAGACGCCCTGCCAGAAGTTACGGCGCATGGTCGCGGTGGCGGACGTCGCCTCGGGAATGAGCGTGGCGCTCATGTCGCCTCCTCTCCGCTCCGCACCCGCGGGTCGATCACGCTGTAGAACAGGTCGGCCACGATGTTCGCGATGATGACCGCGACCGTGATCAGCAGGAAGGCCCCGCCCATCGTCGCGTAGTCGCGTTCGTTGACGCTGTCGATGAGCAGCAGCCCGAGCCCCGGATAGTTGAAGATCTTCTCGATGAAGACGGCGCCGCCGAGCAACAGCCCCAGGGAGAGGGCGAGGATCGTGAACAGCGGCAGGATCGCGTTGCGCGCGATGTAGCGGAAGACGATCGAGCGCTTCATGCCCCGCAGCTCGGCGGCCAGGATGAAGTCGTCGCCCAGCACGGTGACCACGCTCGACTTCATCGCCAGGATCCAGCCTCCGTACGCCGACAGGGCGTAGGTGGCCACCGGGAGCACGGCGTGCTCGGCGAGCGAGCCGAGATAGCCGGCGTTGAAGCCCGGCTCGAACAGGATGTCCACCGGCCCGTCGGCGGGCAGGATGGGGATAAGCGTCGCGAAGATCACCACGAGCAGCATCGCCAGCACGTACTGCGGGATGCCGTGCAGCAGTGAGCCGGAGATCGCCAGGAGGTCTCCCAGCTTGCCCTTGCGCTTGATCGCCGCGTACACGCCGAGGATGATCCCGACGAGGAAGCTGACCAGCGTGCCGGCCAGCACCGGTAGAACGGTCCACTTCGCTTTCTCGGCGAGCACGTCGAGGACGGGAGTGCCCGGCCTGGTGATGGACTGGCCGAGGTCGAAGCGGAGCAGCCCGGCCATGTAGTCGGTGTACTGCTGCCACATGGACCCCGAGGGCTGGAACCCGTACAGCACCTTGACGGCCTGGGCGGCCGCGTCCGGCGACATGCCCCCCTCGACCAGCTTCTCGAACCGGGCGGCCATGGGGTCGCCGGGGATGTTGTTGACGATGAAGAAGCTGATCGTGGCGACCACGAGAATCATGACGAACCCGCGGGCCAGGTGGCCCGCGAGTCGGCGTGCGATAAGCGTCATATGAGTTACGGCTTCGACTTGACCATGCCGGCCTGGATCCACACGCCGGATGCGAGCACCCCGGTGCCGAGACGGAGAATCTCGTCGTCGTGCGGCCAGCCGGTGAAGCGGCTGTTGTTGACGAACTGGGTGTTGACGTAGTCCCAGAGCTGGATGACCGGCAGGTCCTGGTTGGCCGCCTTGGCCAGCTGCGACATGATCGGCTTCGCCTCCTCCTCGGTGGACGAGTTGAGCTTGGCGGTCAGCTCACCAGGGTTGATCTTGGTGCCGTCGACCTCGATCTCCTCGGGGCCGCCCATCCAGTTGCCGGCCTTGCCCGCGGGGGAGTGCTTGATCTTGCCCGCGACGTTGGTCCAGCCGTTGGAGGCGCCGTAGAGCCGCTGGAAGATGTCGTACGGCGCGGGGCCGAGCGCCATCAGCCAGAAGCCCGCGTCATACTTGCCCGCGGCCAGCTCCTCCAGGTAGAGCGGGAAGTCGGTGGTGGTCACGACCTCGGCGTCGACACCGGCCTTGATCAGCTGGCTCTTGATGTTCTCCTGGGCGGACAGCCAGTCGGAGAAGCCGGCGGGCGCGTGCATGGAGACCTTCCACGGCGAGCCGTCGGCCAGGGCCCACTTGCCGTCCTTCTTCGTCAGCCCGGCCGCCTTGAACTCCTCCTCGGCCTTGGCCACGTCGATCTTGTACGGCTCGAGCTGGCCCAGCGTTTCGGGGATCCAGGCCTGCGCGGCCTTCTGGTGGATGCCGCTGGTGGTGATGGCCGCCGTGCCGCCCTCGGGAGAGGCGACCTTGGTGACCTCCTCGCGGTCGATCAGGTGGGCCAGGCCCTTGCGCACGTGCACGTTGTCATAGGGCTTCTTGGACTGGTTGAACGCCAGGCCCACGGCCACCGGTGAGTAGCCCTTGATGACCTCGCTGCCCGGCGCGGCCTTGATCCGGTTCATCACGTCCGTAGGGGCGGCGACGAACCCGGAGTGGTCCAGCTTGCCGGCGGTCAGGTAGTTCCAGATCTGCTCGTTGCCGGTGTAGTTGAGGAACTTGACCTGGTCGGGTGCGACGTTGGCGGCGTTGAAGAAGTTCTTGTTCTTGACCAGCAGCGCCTCGCCGGGGTTGACCCGCTCCAGCACGAACGGGCCGGCCGAGACGTCCTTGGGCGGCGCGAACGCCAGCACCTTCTCGCCCAGGCCGGTGATCTCCTCGCGGGCCTTCTCGGCGTCGGCGCCGTCGCCGCGAGCGGCCTTGAGCTTGTCCCAGAAGTCCGCGGGCAGGACGCTGTTCCACACGTGCGCGGGCACCACGGTGGTGTCGAGCACGCCGCGGGCGAACTTGGGACTGGGGTTGGCCATGTCCTGGGTGATCTTGACGGTCGCGTTGTCCACGACGGTGACCTCGCTGGCGGCGCCCGCCGCGCCGGGGGTGACCGCGAAAGCCGTGCTGCCGACCGTGTAGGCGATGCCGATGGACAGCTTCACGTCCTCGGCGGTGACCGGCTTGTCGTCGGACCACTTGGCGTTCGGCTGGAGTTTCAGCGTGATCGACGAGTTGTCGGGGGCGATCTCCCAGCTCGCGGCGAGCCCGGGGAGAGCCTGGTTGGGGTCGGTCAGGTGGTTCTTGACCCAGCCGAGCTTCATCGAGTTGTACGCGGAGAAGGAGTTGCCCTTGGGCGCGTACGGGTTGGGCGGGGCCGATGGCTCAAGGCCCGGCCTGTTCACGTCAATTGTGGTGAAGAGCCCGCCACCACCGCCCGAAGAGGACTTGTCGTTGGTGGTGCCGCCGCCGCTGCACGCGGTGGCGGTGGCAAGGCCCAGCAACGCCACTACCGCTGCTAGTCGCTTCATAATGCCGCTCCGGGGGATGTCGGACCTGTTAAAGATCTGTGGGATTGACCGGACCCTACGGTTACGCTCTGGGTGCGTCAATAATCTCCAGACGTTGTGAGGTTAATGTAACTTTCCTTCATCCTCCTGCGCAATGGTGCTCGGCTTCACGTGCCGGAACGTCAGGGGAAGAGGAGGACCGCGGCGCCGCTGACCCGGTCTTCTGCGAGGTCGGTCAGCGCCAGGTCGGCGGAATCGAACGGGTAGGGCGTGATCGTCACGTGTGGAGGGTGGGCGAGCGCCACATCGAGGTAGGCCCGGCCGTCGTCACGGGTGTTGGCGGTCACGCTCCGCAGGGTCCGCTCCTGGAACAGATGCCGCTGGTAATTCAGTTGAGGGATGTCGGTGAGATGGATCCCCGCGACTGCCAGAGTACCCCCACGTCCGAGTGCTTCGAGCGCAGGTGGTACAAGGGTCCCCACCGGCGCGAACAGGATCGCCGCGTCCAGCGGCTCGGGCGGCGCGGTGGCGTCGGCGGAGGCGGCTCCGAGTTCGAGGGCGAGCGCCCGGGCGGCGGGGGCTCGGGTCACGACGTGCACCGTCGCCCCCCGGGCGATGGCCGCCTGCGCGGTCAGGTGGGCCGAGGCCCCGAACCCGTAGATGCCGAGCCGTCCCCCCTCGGGCAGGTCGCAGCGGAGCAGCGCCCGGTAGCCGATGATCCCGGCGCAGAGCAGTGGCGCCAGCCGCTCCGCGGGCACGTCCTCGGGCAGCGGGTAGGCGTAGGCGGCCGGAACCGTGAGGTATTCGGCGTAGCCGCCGTCGGCGTCCCACCCGGTGTAGGCCGAATAGGGACAGAGGTTCTCCGAGCCGCGCAGGCAGTAGCGGCACGCGCCGCAGGTCGAGCGCAGCCAGGCGACCCCGGCCCGCGACCCCAGCGGCAGCCCCTCGCCGCCGACCACGAGCCCCACCGCCTCGTGGCCGGGCACGGTGCGCGGCCGGCGCGGCGGCAGGTCGCCCTCCGCCAGGTGCAGGTCGGTACGGCACACGCCGCACGCCTCCACCTTCACCAGCACCTCGCCCAGGCCGGGCTCGGGGATCGGCCGCTCCTCCATCTCCAGCGGTCCGGTCGCCATCGGGCCCGGCTCGGCCACCACCCACGCCCACATCAGATCGGATCCCACGGCGTCTCCTCGTACATCGCGATCAGCCGCGCCATGATCTCCTCGTCCACCTTCAGCGCGAGGTCGTCGACGCGGCCCACCGGCACGACCCCGATCGAGTTGGCCAGGAACACCGCCCGGTGCCCCGGCAGGTCGGCCGCCGTGAGCGGCCTGCGCACACACGGCGGCCCGGCGCGCTCGATCAGCCGCATCGTGATGCCGTGCAGCATCGGCGCGTCGGGCCAGACCACGCGCTCGCCGTCGAAGCAGCCCAGGTTGGTGATGGCGCCCTCGGAGATGCGGCCGTCGGGGCCGACCAGCAGCGCCTCGTCGTAGCCCGCCGCCCGGGCCCGCTCGCCCAGGTAAGCCTGGGGGAAGCCGCCCAGGTGCTTGATGTGCGGCAGGAAGCGCTGGTAGGCGGCCGAGACGACGGCCCGCGGCTCGGTGGCCACCTCGGCCGGGGGAGTCGCCGTGGCGATCACGCGGATGCCGCCCCGGTCGACCACGATGACCCGCACGCTCGCGTCGGGCTCGCCCCCGAGCGCCGCCCTGACCGAGGCCAGGGCCAGCTCGCGGTCGAGGGGCACGCCGAACAGCTCGGCGTTGGCGCCCTCCAGCCGGTCGAGGTGCAGGTCGAGGCCGCGCACCCGGCCCCGCCGCACCTGCATCGCGGTGAAGTGGCCGTAGCGCGCGGCCACGGCCAGACCCAGGTCGGCGGCCTGCGCCGGCCGCCCGTCCACAGCGACGCGATCGATCACCAGATCAGCCTACGGAACGACCCGCCCGGACGCGGGAAGGCGGGCCGTACGGGGTCGACCTGTACGAGGTGGGAGAGCGGCGGGGGCTCGTCAGGACGCCAGCCGCGACATCGCCAGCGACGCGTACAGCGCCGCGCCGTCGGGCAGGACGGAGTCGTCGAACCTCGCCTCCGGCGAGTGGTTGTAGGGGGCGGTGGCCGGGTCGAGATCCGGCGGGCAGGCGCCCAGGAAGACGAACGCGCCCGGCACCTGCTCCAGCACGTACGAGAAGTCCTCCGAGCCCATCGCCGGCTGCGGGGAGACGAAGTAGCGGCCGGGGCCGAACAACTCGTCGGCGGTCCGCCCGGCGAAGTCCGCCTCGCCCGGGTCGTTGACCGTCACCGGGTAGCCCATGCCGAACGACGCCTCCACACCCAGCCCGTGAGCCGCCGCGATGCCCTCGACGACCTCGACCAGCCGCCGCTTCACCAGCTTGCGGTTGCCCGGGCTGAACGTGCGCACCGTCGCCTCGAAGTACGCCTCTTCGGGGATCACGTTGTCCACGGTGCCCGCGTGGAACTGGCCCACGGTGACCACCACGGGGTCGAACACGTCGAACGTCCTGGTGACCATCGTCTGCAGCGCCGACACCATCTCGCAGCCGGCCTGGATCGGGTCGAGCGCGCGGTGCGGGCTGGAGCCGTGGCCGCCGCGCCCCTTGACCCGCACCGCGAACACGTCGGCGGCGGCCATCACCGGGCCCGGCCGCGAGGCGAACAGGCCGGGAGGCAGCATCGCAGAGATGACGTGCATGCCGTACGCGGCGACGGGCCGGGCGCCCGCGGCGTCGAGCACGCCTTCGCCGATCATGTGCCTGGCGCCCTCGTGCCCCTCCTCACCCGGCTGGAACATGAAGATCACGTCGCCCGCGAGCTCCTCGCGCCGCGCGCTCAGCAGGTGCGCCGCGCCCGCCAGCATCGTGGTGTGCAGATCGTGGCCGCAGGCGTGCATCTGGCCGTCGATCCGCGAGATGTACGGCAGGTCGTTCCGCTCGGCGACGGGCAGCGCGTCCATGTCGCCGCGCAGCAGGACCGAGGGCGCCTGCCCGGCGGCGCCCGCGCCTCCGCGCAGTACGGCGGTGACCGAGCTGAGCGTCTTCCCCGTCGTGATCTCCAGGGGGAGGCCGTCGAGCGCCTGGAGGACCTTCTCCTGGGTGCGCGGCAGGGTGAGGCCGACCTCGGGTGTGGTGTGCAGCGAGTGACGCAACCGGACGAGCTCGTCCCGCATGTCATGGGCGGATTCGGTGAACGACATGTGGACATTGTTCATATACCGGATACGGAATAGGCAACCCCAGATCGGTACGATGTCATGGTGACTGAGCGTAAACGGATCGACTACTGGCTGTCCGACATGGACGGCGTGCTGGTACATGAGGGCAGGCCGGTCCCCGGGGCCGACGAGTTCATCAAGCGCCTCGCCGATTCGGGCAAGCCGTTCAGGGTGCTGACCAACAACTCGATCTACACCCCGCGCGACCTGTCGGTGCGGCTCGCCGCCGCGGGCCTCGACGTGCCGCCCGAGTCGATCTGGACCTCCGCGATGGCCACCGCCGAGTTCCTGGACGACCAGCGGCCCTCCGGCTCCGCCTACGTGGTCGGCGAGGCCGGGCTGACCACCGCGCTGCACGAGGTGGGCTACGTGCTGACCGACCTCGACCCCGACTACGTGGTGCTCGGTGAGACCCGGACCTACAGCTTCACCCAGATCACCCGGGCAATCCGCCTCATCGACGGCGGATCCCGATTTATCGCGACAAATCCGGATCCAGTGGGCCCGTCCATCGAAGGCTCCCTCCCCGCCTGCGGCGCCGTCGCCGCGATGATCACCAAGGCCACCGGCGTCGAGCCCTACTTCGTCGGCAAGCCCAATCCCCGGATGATGCGCGGCGCGCTCAACAAGATCGAGGGGCACAGCGAGACCACCGCCATGATCGGCGACCGCATGGACACCGACATCGTCTGCGGCATGGAGGCCGGGCTCTACACGATCCTCGTGCTCACCGGCGTCACGCAGCGGCACCAGGTCGACCGCTTCCCCTTCCGGCCCTCCCTGGTGGTCGGCTCGGTCGCGGACCTCCTCGACCTGGTCTGAATCGCCGGCCGCCTTACCTGACGGCCGCTGACAGGTACGGGTGGCAGGCTGGCCGTATGACCCGCATCTACCTGGAGCTCGGCCCCAAGAGGGTCTTCGCCTGCTCGCTGGACTGGCCCGGCTGGTGCCGGGTCGCCAAGGGCGAGGAGGCGGCCGTCGACCTGCTCATGGACTACGTGCCGCGTTACCGCGTGATCGCCGAGCGGGCCGGGCTGACGTTCGACCCCGGCCCGCCCGAGGTCGTCGGCCGGGTGCCGGGCAGCGCGACCACCGACTTCGGCGCGCCCGGCGCCGAGTGCGAGCTCGACTCCGAACCCGTCGGCGCCGAGCGGGCCGAACGCGGCGTGGCGGTGCTGCGGGCCGCGTGGGAGCTGTTCGACGAGGTCGTGGCCGTCTCACCGGAGCAACTGCGCAAGGGGCCGCGCGGCGGCGGGCGCGACCTCACGAAGATCTACCACCATGTCGTCGACGCCGAGCGCTCCTATGCCCGCCAGGTGGGCGTGCGGCACAAGCCGTACACGTCCCGCGAGGACCGCGACGCGCTGCGCGAGGAGCTCGCCCAGGTGCTGTCACGCCCCTGGCAGCCGCCGCGGAGCACCGGCTGGACGCCCGCTTACGCCGTGCGCAGGCTGGCCTGGCACGTCATCGACCATCTGTGGGAGATCGAGGACCGCCGCGGCGGATGAGACCCGGCAGGGCCGAGATGTTGGCCGACAGGTAGTCGGCGACCGGCTCCGGCACGACGTGCCGGGAGGTGATCTCCGAGCTGCGCAGCGGCAGCCGCACCACCTCGTAGCGCCCGCGCGCCGGGTCGTCCAGCTCGGGACCGTGGCGCAGCGCCGGATCCAGGCCGACCAGGCGGCAGCCGTACACGTGCTGGGTTTTGATCCCGCCCTGCCAGGGGTAACTCACCGTGATGAGCGGGGTGACGCCGGAGACGGTCGCGCCCAGCTCCTCGAGTAACTCCCTGTGCAGGGTGTCCTCGAGTGTGGCGTCCTCCGGCTCGACGTGGCCGCCCGGCACCGACCAGTAGATCTGGCGGCCGGGCACCGTGCGCCGGAAGAGCATCAGGCGCTCGTCATGATCGAGCAGGACACCACGGACACTCGGTCGCATAGGGGCACTTTATGAGACGGGCACCGTCCTCCGGTAGCCTAACCTACGGTGCCGTAACCTGAAGGAAAGGATCTTCTATGGCGATGACTCAGACGGAGCTGCTGCACGAGCTGGAGCCCGTGGTCGCGGGAGAGCTCGACCGTCATCACAAGATGGCCAAGGAGTGGTTCCCGCACGAGTACGTCCCGTGGAGCGAAGGCCGCGACTTCGACGGCTTCTACCAGGGCGAGGCCTGGCAGGAGAGCGATTCCAAGATCCCTGAGGCCGCCCGCGTCTCGCTCATCGTCAACCTCCTGACCGAGGACAACCTGCCCAGCTATCACCACGAGATCGCCACCACGTTCGGCCGCGACGGCGCGTGGGGCACGTGGGTGCACCGCTGGACCGCCGAGGAGGGCCGCCACGGCACGGCGATCCGCGACTACCTGACCGTGACCCGCGCGGTCGACCCCGTCGCGCTGGAGCGCGCCCGCATGACCCACATGGAGACGGGCTACATCACCGACTACGGGACCATGCTCCAGCAGCTGGCCTATGTCTCCTTCCAGGAGCTGGCCACCCGCATCGCCCACCGCAACACCGGCCGGGCGTCGGGCGACGAGGGCTGCGAGCGGCTGCTGGCCCGCATCGCCGCCGACGAGAACCTTCACATGCTCTTCTACCGCAACCTGCTCAAGGCGGCCTTCGAGCTCGACCCCAACCAGACCATGCGGGCCGTGACCGACGTCGTCACCACCTTCCAGATGCCGGGCTCCAGCATCGAGGGATTCACCCGCAAGGCCATGATCATCGCCCACGAGGGCATCTACGACCTGCGCCTCCACCTCGACGACGTGCTCATGCCCGTGCTGCGGCAGTGGGCCGTCTTCGACCAGACCGGCCTCGACGCCGAGGGTGAGCGGGCCCGCGAGGAGCTGGCCGCCTTCCTGGCCAAGACCGAGACCACGGCCGCCAGGTTCGTCGCCCGCAGGGAGGAACGAAAGGCCCGAGCCGCCATGCGATGATCGGTCCCCATGGACCTCCCCGCCACGCTCATCGTCTCCTTCGCCGCGCTGGTCATGATCATCGCGCTGGCGGGGGCCGCGCGGCGGCTCCTCGGCGTCAGGCTGGGCGCGATCCGCACGTTCCTGGCCGCGCTGCTCGCCTTCTCCCTGGCGGAGCCGTTGCTGTCGCCGATCCTGAGCTCGTTCGCCGTCCCGGAGGCTCCCGCCGACGCGGGCATCGGGCCGCTGTGGGTGTTGTTCCTCGTGGTGATGTGCATCGTGCTCATCCCCATGGTGCTCCTGGTGCTCGCCGAGGCGCTGGTCCCGCCGGGCTCGATCCCGGGGCCGCTCGAGTTCTTCCGGTCGCTGCGCGGCCGGATCTCGCGGGCCAGGCGCTATTCGCAGATCACCAGGATCGCCTTCCGGCACGGCCTCGGCCCTTACCTGCGCGGGCGCGGCGAGCGGCTGGAGGACCGATCCGGCACGGTTCGCCTGGCCTCCTCGCTGCGCCAGGCGCTCGACGACGGCGGCGTCACGTTCGTCAAGCTCGGCCAGGTTCTGTCCACCCGGCGTGACCTGCTGCCGCCGGAGTTCGCCGACGAGCTCGGCCGGTTGCAGGACCAGGTGGCGCCCGCGCCGTGGGAGCAGGTCGAGCCCGTGCTGGTCGCCGAGCTGGGCGGGCCGGTCGAGCAGGTGTTCGCCGAGTTCGACCGCGAGCCGCTGGCCGCCGCCTCGGTCGCCCAAGTCCACACCGCCCGCCTGCACACCGGCGAGGACGTCGTGGTCAAGGTGCGCCGGCCCGGCATCGGCCGCGTCGTGGTCAAGGACCTCGACATCGTCCGCCGGCTGGCGGCCACCCTGGAGACGCGCACCCGCTGGGGCCGCTCGCTCGGCCTGCGCGACCTGGCCGAGGGGTTCGCGCTCGCCATCCGCGAGGAGCTCGACCTCCGCATCGAGGCGGCCAACATGGCGGCCGTCGCCTCCTCCCGCGCCGGCGACGTGACCTACCCCGCCCCGGTCACCGCCATGTGCACCGAACGCGTCCTGGTCATGCGGCGCCTGTCCGGCAGGCCGCTCGCCGCCGCCACCAAGGAGCAGGGCCCCGCGCTCGCCCGCGACCTGCTCGACTGCCTGCTCAGGCAGATCCTCGTCGAGGGCGTCTTCCACGCCGACCCGCACCCCGGCAACATCATGCTGCTCGACGACGGCACGCTCGGCCTGCTCGACTTCGGCTCGGTCGGCCGCCTCGACGCGTCCGTCCGCTCCGCCCTGCAGCGCTTCCTGCTCGCCCTGAACAGGCAGGATCCCCTCGGTGTGACCGACGCGCTGCTCGAGGTGGTGCCCCGGCCGGAGGAGATCGACGAGGCCGCGCTGGAGCGGGCGCTCGGCCAGTTCATGGCCAGGCACCTGGCGCCCGGCATGGACAGCGCGCGGCTCTTCACGGACCTGTTCAAGATCGTCTCCGTCTACGGGCTGTCGATCCCGCCCGAGGTCGCCGCGGTCTTCCGGGCCCTGGCCACGCTGGAGGGCACGCTGGTACGGCTCTCGCCGGGCTTCGACCTCATCGGCGAAGGCCGCTCGTTCGCCGCCCGCCACCTCGCGGAGCAACTCGACGGCGGCACGATCAAGGAGGCGATCACCCAGGAGGCGACCGCGCTGCTGCCGATGCTGCGCCGGCTGCCCCGCCGCGTCGAGCGCATCGCGGCCGCCGCGGAGCACGGCCGCTTCAGCATGAACGTCCGCCTCCTGGCCGACGAGCGCGACCGCCGCTTCCTGACCGGCCTGCTGCACCAGGTGCTCCTCACCGTCCTCGGCGCCACGGCCGGGCTGATGGCGGTGCTGCTGCTCAGCGCCGAGGGCGGGCCACGGGTGACCGAGGTGATGAGCCTGTTCGAGCTGATCGGCTACAACCTGCTCGTCGTCAGCGCCGTCCTGGTGCTGCGGGTGCTCGTCCTGATCTTCCGCCGCCCGCACGAGCTGCGGTCCTGACCGTACGGCGGGCGCTCCCCGTCGGTGTCGCGGTCCGGTGGCACACCGCGCGATCACCGGTGCCCTGACCGAACTCGATGGCCTCTTGACCAGCGGCTGGTCTTGGACAACCCAGACATCGGGCAGTTTTCCGACTACGGGCACACATCGCGACCTTGCGGGAGTAGAGGGTGAGAATCATCGGGATCGCCGCCAGCCTCCACGCAGGATCCTTCGTCAACCGGTTGCTGAAGGCGGTGGGCGGCGAGCTGCCGCCCGGCGTGCACTTCGGGTGCTGGCCGGACCTGGCCGAGGTGCCGCCCTACACCCCCGGGCCGCCGCCCGAACCGGTGGCGGGGCTGCTCCGGTCGCTGGACGAGGCCGACGCGCTGGTGCTGACCGCGCCCGAGCACAGCCTGCTGCCCGCCGAGCTGACCCACACGCTGGGCTGGCTGTCGGCCTTCGGCGCGCTGGCCGGCAAGCATGTCGCGGTGATGAGCGCCAGCGCGCGGGCCTGCGGCGCCATGTGGGCGCAGGCCGAGCTGTACAAGGAGCTCTCCGCCGCGGGAGCCGTCGTGATGGGCGGCGAGCTGGTCATCTCGCCCAGCTGCCCCCACTTCGACGAGAAGGGCCGGCTGATCGCCCGCTACCTGCGCGACCAGGTGCTCGACGTGGTCCGCCAGCTGTGCCCGGTGTCCGTCGGGCAGCCCGCCTTCGGCGAGCCCGTTCTCAGGGAGCCGGCCCTCTCGGCCTGACTCAGGCGCCGGCCTCGCCGGACAGCTCGCGTTCGAGCCGCGTCCGGGTGCGCGCGATGTGGCCGCGCAGCAGCGCCCCGGCCTGCTCGCTGTCGCCCTCCTTGAGCGCCACGTAGATGAGATAGTGCTCGGCGCGCATCACCTCGTGCTCGTCGTCGTCGGGACGGACCGTGTTGCTGTACGCCCGGCGCGCGTGCTGCGTGGCGTTCCAGAAGTCGCCGACGATCCGCCGCAGCCGGGCCGGCGCTCCCTCGTAGCAGGCCAGGTGGAATTCGCGGTCGAGCTGGAGGACCGTCTCGGGGTTGTCCCGGTCGGCCTCGATGTCGGTGTGCAGGTTGCGGAGCTGCCGGAGCTGCGCCTCGGTGAGCCGGGGCGTGCTGAGCTCGATGGCGAGCGGTTCGAGCCGTTCGCGCATGAGGTAGATCTCGCGGACCTCGGTGATGTCGAGCTTCGCGACCCGGGCGAAGCTGTTGGGCGTCAGGTGGACCAGGCCCTCGCTCTCCAGTTGCCGGAGCGCCTCGCGCACGGGGATGCGGCTCACGTCGAGCGCGCCGGCGATCTGCTCCTGCGGGATGCGCTCGCCGGGGGCGAGCAGGCCGCTGACGATCGCCTCCCGGATTGCCCGCGTGACGAAATGGCTCAGCGACTCGCCTCCCTGACGCCGGGTCCGCCACTGCTGCGCGTCGGATGCCATCGCTCTCCGTTCTCTCCGTAGCCGAGTCACCTCTGGATAATTGGATCCTACATACGCTCGCCGCCGGGTCGCAAAGAACGATCCGCCCCCAGTGAGACGGCCTGGTGTCGCCCGCTGGAAGACTCTCTTGACAGCTATCTAGGTGAATTGGATACTCGGATCCAATTCTTCCAGGCACTCCCCGTTGACGGGGCCACCGCGGAGTGAGACGGCGAAAGGTGGAACCATGCGAGACCACGAACGCGGAGGGCTCCGGCCGACCCGCAGGCAGATGCTGCGAGGAGGGCTGGGCGGCGCCGCCCTGCTGGCCATGCCCCAGCTCCTCGCCGGATGCGGCGACGGCGGCGGAGGCGGGAGCGCCGGCGGCGGCACGACCACGGTGACCTTCGCCAGCAACGGCGGAGCCCTGCAGAAGGCGCAGGAACAGGCGTACCTCAACCCGTACATGCTGGCCAACCCCGGCATCAAGATCGTCCAGGACGTCGGGTCGACCGACTACGCGCGCATCGAGGCGATGGTGAAGTCGGGCCTGGTCACCTGGGACCTGGTCGACGTCGGCGGCGACTTCGGCACCGGCGATCAGGAGGCCCTGCTCGAACCACTCGACTGCGGCCTCATCGACTGCCTCGCGGGCGAGGGCGGCACCCGATACCGCGTGCCGCTGCACCGGTACGCGAGCGTCATGGGCTACCGCACCGACAAGACGCCCGACCCGCCGAAGACCTGGGCCGAGTGGTTCGATCTCGACGCCTACCCGGGAAAGCGGGCCTTCTTCCGGGTGTCCGGCCCCACGGGCATCTACGAGTCGGCGCTGCTGGCCGACGGCGTGGCCATCGACAAGCTGTTCCCGCTCGACGTCGACCGGGCCTTCCGCAAACTCGACACCATCAGGTCGTCGCTCATCTGGGCGCCCTCTCCCACGGACACCGTACGGCTGCTCGCCGACGGAGAGGTCACCCTCGCGTCCGTCTTCTCCAGCCAGGCGTACGCCATGGCGCGTGACGGCGCCAAGATCGGCGTGGTGTGGAACGAGTACGGGCTCGGCAGCGACTACCTCGTCATCCCGAAGGGGGCGAAGAACAAGGACGCCGCCATGGCCCTCGCCGCCTACATGACCGGCGGCGAACGGAACGCCCAGCTGTCCAACATCTACCCGGTCGCGCCCGGCCACCCGGACGCCCGGCCCGACGAGTCGGCGCCCACCTACGACTTCCTGCCCTCCGGCAAGGGCGGCACCTCCTTCGCCTACGACAGCCGCTACTACGCCGACAACCAGAAGATGCTCGCGCAGCGGCTGAACGAATGGCTGAAGCGGTGACCCGCCCGGAGGACCCGCCCGAAGGACCCGCCGTGGCCTCCGGGAGCCTGACGGCGAGGACGGCGAGGACGGCGAGGCGGACGCCCGGCTGGGGGCTCCTGGCCCTCCCCGGCGTCGTGTTCCTGCTGCTGTTCTTCGGCTGGCCGATCGGGGACATGGCCATCCTCAGCCTCACCGAGCCGTCCCCGGTCAACTACGCGGTCTTCACGGAGTCACCCGTCTACCGGGACGCCTACGTCACGACGTTCCTCGTCGCGGCGGTCACCACCGGAGCCTGCCTGCTGCTCGGCTATCCGTACGCCTACGTGATGCACGTCTCCGGCCGCCGGCTCGCCCTGGTGCTCGGGTTCTTCGTGCTGCTGCCGTTCTGGTCGAGCATCCTCGTGCGCACCTTCGCCTGGTCGGTGTGGCTGCAGGACAGCGGCATCGTCAACACCGCGCTGATGAGCGCGGGCATCGTCGACGAGCCGCTCCCGCTGATCCGCAACGCGCTCGGCACGACCATCGGCATGACGCACGTGCTGCTGCCGTTCATGGTGCTCTCCCTCTACGCGGGGATGCGGCGGATCGACCCGGATCTCACCCGCGCGGCCAAAAGCCTCGGCGCGTCGCCGCTCACCGCGTTCCGCCGGGTCTTCCTGCCGCTCAGCAAGGCCGGCGTCTACGCGGGCAGCCTCATCGTGTTCGTCATCTCGCTGGGGTTCTACCTCACCCCGGCGATCCTCGGCGACCCGGGCGAGCCGCTCGTCGGCCAGCTCATCGTCGAACAGGTCAGCGGCCAGCTGGAGTTCGGCGTGGGCGGCGCGCTCGGCGTCGTCCTGCTGGTCTCGACGCTGGCCATCGTCTGGGCGGGCACGCGGCTGGTCGACCTGCGCACCGTCATGGGATACGAGGAATGATGCGCCGGATCCCCTGGAAGGGCGGCCTGCGCTCGGCCGTCGCGCTGATCGCGGTCTTCCTGCTGCTGCCCACCCTCGTCGTCATCCCCCTCTCGTTCACCGAGGGCAGCCTGCTGCGCTGGCCGCCGCGCGGCTTCAGCCTGAGGTGGTACGAGACCCTGCTGGCCGACCCGGCCTGGCGCGACGCGACCCTGAAAAGCCTCGAGGTGGCGCTCTGGACGGCGCTCGCGGCGACGGCCATCGGCACCACGACCGCGCTGGGGCTCACCCGGGGACGCTTCCGCGGCCGGCAGCTGATCAGCTCGCTGTCGCTGAGCCCGATCGTCGTCCCGACGGTCATCACCGCGATCGGAACGTACTTCGTCTTCGTGCGGCTCGGGATCGTCGGCACGACCGCGGGGCTGGTGCTGGCGCACACCGTGCTGGCGCTTCCCCTGGTCATCGTCTCCGTGACCAACAGCCTGCGCTCGTTCGACCGCAACCTCGAACTCGCGGCCCTGAGCCTCGGCGCCGGACCTGTCTCCACGTTCTTCCGGATCACGTTGCCCCTGGTCGCGCCGGGAGTCGCGGCCAGCGCGCTGTTCGCGTTCATCACCTCGTGGGACGAGATCGTCGTCGCGCTGTTCGTGACCGACCCGGTGGTGCGCACCCTCCCCGTCGTGATCTTCAACCAGCTGCGCAGCGGAGTGGACCCGACGGTCGCGGCGGCGGCCACCCTGCTCGTCCTGGTCACCGTGACGGCGCTCGGAGTCGCCCTGGCCGCCCGGCGCGGGCTCAAGACTTGAAGGAACCCGGCATGACATCGACCATGACATCGACCATGACATCCACAAGATCCCCCGGCCGGCTGGAGCTGTGCGGGGTCGGCAAGCGCTACGGCAAGGTGGCCGCGGTGGACGACGTCTCCATCCGCATCGCCCCGGGCGAGTTCCTGACCCTGCTGGGGGCCTCCGGCTCCGGCAAGACCACCACCCTGAAGATCATCGCCGGGTTCGTGGAGCCCGACTCCGGCGAGGTGCGGCTGCACGACCGCGCCATCACCCGGCTTCCCGCGCACCGCCGGGACATCGGCGTGGTCTTCCAGAACTACGCGTTGTTCCCCCACCTGACCGCCGCCGAGAACATCGCGTTCCCGCTGCGGGCCCGCGGGGTCGCGAAGGGGGCGCGGCTCGACCGGGTGGAGGCGGCGCTGGCCACCGTCCACCTGGAGGGCATGGGCGACCGCTACCCGCGCCAGCTCTCCGGCGGGCAGCAGCAGCGGGTCGCGCTTGCCCGGGCGATCGTCTTCGAGCCGCAGGTCCTGCTGATGGACGAGCCCATGGGGGCGCTCGACAAGAAACTCCGCGAGGCGCTCCAGCTCGAGATCATGCGCATCCATCGGGAGCTCGGCATCACGATCTGCTACGTGACGCACGACCAGGAAGAGGCCCTCGTGATGAGCGACCGCATCGCCATCTACGACCACGGCCGGATCAAGCAGGTCGGCACGGCCCAGGAGCTCTACGAGCGCCCGGAGTCGGTCTTCGTGGCGCAGTTCATGGGCGAGTCCAACGTCTTCCACGGCACCTTCGACGGCACCGGGAGGGTGGCCCGCGTCGTCGCCCCGGACCTGCCGCCGATCGCCGTGGCGCCCGACGGGTCACGCCGTCCCGGCAACGGGACGAGCGCCGCGGTCATCGTCCGTCCCGAGCGCATCCGCTTGACGCGGGACGAGCCCGCGGGCGATCCCGGGCCGGGCCCCGGCGGCAACGTCCTGACCGGCGTCGTCCAGGACGTGATCTACCTCGGCTCCGGCCGCAGGTACCTGGTCGCGCTGCCCGACGGCAGCCTGCGCCAGGCGCGGGTCGGCGCCGCCGAGGCGGACGCCGGCCTCGGCCGGGGCGACGCCGTACGGCTCACGTGGGAGTGCGCCGACGCCGTCGTCCTCGAGGCGCCGGCTCCGGGCCGTGAGGTGACTTCGTGAGCGCCACGGCCACCGGCCCACGCCGTGCCGCGCTCGCCGGTCAGGTCGCGATCGTGACCGGGGCGGCCCGCGGCATCGGGCGCGGTTACGCGCTGCGGCTGGCGCGGCTGGGCGCGGCCGTGGTGGTCGTCGATCGCGACCTGCGTTCCTACGAGGAGTTCGACGCCGAACGCGAGCTGATGACCGCGGCCGGCACCGCGGACGAGATAGCCGCGATGGGCGGTCGCGCGCTGGCCATCGAAGCCGACCTGAGCGACGCGCGGTCGGCCCGGCAGATGGTCGACCAGGTCATGGACGCCTGTGGCCGCATCGACGTCTGCGTGTGCAACGCCGGCGGCGGAACCGGCGCGATGACGGAGAACACGGCCTCCCGCCTCGATCTGGGCCAGCTCGCCGCCGTGCTCGACCGCAACCTGCTGACGACCGTCAACACGTGCGCGCCGGTCGCCGAGGTGATGCGCGCTCGACGGTCGGGAAAGATCGTGACCGTGTCGTCGGTCTCCGGGCTCCAGCCCCGGCCGGACGGCGGCTACGCCCACTACGCCGCGGCCAAGGCGGCGATCATCATGTACACCCGCTGTCTCGCTCAGGAACTGGGCCCGGAAGGCGTCACCGCCAACGTGATCGCGCCGGGGGCGATCGGCACCGGACGGCTGCTGCCCAAGATGCGCGAGCTGGGCCTCGACGAGGTGACCCGGGACATCGCGTTGCGACGGCTCGGCACCGTGGAGGACTGCGCCGGGGTCATCGAGTTCCTGGCCACCGATCTGTCCGACTACGTCACCGGCCAGGTCATTCGAGTCGATGGAGGTCTGCGCGGATGACCGCGGGAAAGACGCTGCGCCGCAACGGGCGGCTCATGGGATACGCCGATCGCTGGTCGGTCGCGCCCGGTGAGACGATCACCTTCATGGTGAGCGCCGAACCCGAGCGCTACCAGGCGGAGATCGTCAGGCTGACCCGCGGCGGACCGCGCACCAGGGGCGCGGCCGAGACGTTCGCGTACGAACGGGCCGGCGCCGCGGTCGACGGCACGTACGCGGGCGGCGTCCAGGAGCTGCGGCCCGGCTCGTACGCGACGGTCGCCGGCGACGCCCGGCTGCTGTCCGGCCCCGGCTTCACCGTCCAGGCGTGGATCTGCCCCACCGCGCCTGGCGGCGGCCGCCGCCAGGGGATCCTGACGAAGGGCTGCGAAGAGCCCGGCGAGGGCTTCGGCCTGCTGCTCGACGAGACCGGCGCGCTCGCGTGCCGGGCCGGCGACGTCCTGGTCGGCACGGGGGTCCCGCTCCTGGCCGGGCACTGGTACCTCGTGGCGGCGGCGCTCGATCCGGCCGCCGGCACGGTGCGCCTCCTCCAGCGGCCGCTGCGGCGCTACGCCGGTGACCCCGATCGCGCGGACCGGACCGGGCACATCGGCGCCGGCCCGCGGATCGACCCCGGCGCTCCCGTCCTCATCGCCGGCGAGGCGCTGGCCGGCTCGGCAGGGGGCCGGCGGCCTCCCCGCCTCGAGGGCGGGTTCAACGGCAAGATCGACAGCCCCTGCGTGCTCGATCGGGCGCTGACGGCTGCCGAGATGGCGCGGCTGCGCGACGGCGCGGACGGCAGGGACCTCGCCCCGGGGCAGGTCCAGGCCGACTGGGACTTCAGCCTGGACATGGAGCATCGGCGGATCACGGACGTGTCGGGGCACGGCTTCCACGGCGAGACGGTCAACTCTCCGCTGCGTGCCGTGACGGGTCACCGCTGGACCGGGCGATACCGTGATCACCGCCTGGCGCCCGGGGAGTACGGCGCGATCCACTTCCACGACGACGACCTCGACGACGCCCGCTGGGATCCGGCCTTCCGCTACGAGGTGCCGGACGAGCTGGCCGGCGGAGCCTACGCCGCACGGCTCAGCTCGGACGGCGAGGAGTGTTTCGTGGTCTTCTTCGTACGCCCACCGCGCGGGCGAGCCCGCCGGCGGATCGCGTTCCTGGCCTCGACCTTCACCTACATGGCCTACTCCAACCTGCGGCACAACCCCGTCCGGATGAGGGAGATGACCGGGGGCGCCGACGTGGTGATCGACGAGATCGACCCGGTCATCGGCGAGCGCCGTGATCTGGGGCCGTCGCTCTACAACCTGCACTCCGACGGATCCGGCGTCGCGCACGTCTCACGGCTGCGGCCGATGCTCAACGTCCAGCCCACCTACCGCTGGTTCCTCAGCGGCGGAGGCGGGTGGTGCTTCAGCGGCGACATGTACCTCCTCGACTGGCTGAACGCGCGGGACGTCGGCTACGACGTGATCACCGACGACGACCTCCACGAGGAGGGCCTCGCGCTGCTGCGGCGCTACGACGTGGTCCTCACCGGCATGCATCCCGAGTACGTCAGCGGCGAGATGCTCGAGGCGCTGACGTGTTACGCGGACACCGGCGGCCGGCTGATGTACCTGGGCGGCAACGGGTTCTACTGGGTGACGACGGTCCTCCCGGATCGCCCCCATGTGATCGAGATCCGCCGCGGCCACGCGGGCACCCGGGCATGGGCGAGCGCGCCCGGCGAGGAGCATCATTCCAACGGTGAGCCGGGCGGACTGTGGCGGCACCGCGGGCGGCCGCCGCAACGGCTCGCCGGCGTCGGCTTCACCGCGCAGGGCGGCGGGCCCTCCGTTCCCTACCACCGCACGCCGGCGAGCCGGGATCCGCGCGCCGCCTTCATCTTCGAGGGCGTGGACGAGGACGAGCCGATCGGCGACTTCGGCAACAACGGCGGCGGCGCGGCCGGCGCGGAGACCGACCGGGCGGACGTCTCGCTCGGGACGCCGCCGCACGCCCTCGTGGTCGCGACCTCCCAGGGCGGCCACAGCGACCTGTTCCAGCACGTGGTCGAAGAGGTGCTGGCGATGAAGCCGGGGCAGGGCGGCACGGAGTGCGCCGACGTCCGGGCCGACCTCACCTTCTTCGAGACCCCCGGAGGGGGAGCGGTGTTCGCGGTCGGCTCGATCGACTGGGTCGGCAGCCTCTCCCACAACGACTACGACAACAACGTCTCACGCATCACCGGGAACGTGCTGCGCCGGTTCATGGACACCTCCGTCTCGCCCGGGCCGACGCCGGGACACGAGTTGTATCCAATCACCGCCGATACCGTCCCTTGACGGCCTTCTGAGGGAGGAATAGGATCCAATTATACAATTGCCGAGTTGTCGGGAACCGACGTCCGGCCCCGCCGTGACCCTCTCGGCGACCCGGCGGCGTTCCGGGCAAGCTCTTCGGCCTGCTCCCGGGCCGGGTGGAAGCGGTATTTGCAGGCCCGCTTCGCGATCTGCGCCCGCCTCACACGCTACTGCAAGATCAGCCAGATATAGAATAAGTGTTCGATTTTGCCGGATTGTTCCGGCTTTCCTCCCCGCCCTGAAGGGCTGGGTCTCCACCCTCAAGGAGATGCGATGATCGTTCGGCATCCAGCCCCGGCTTCGGCCGGCCACCTCCGGCCGCGGCGGCCCGCCGGCGCGGCCCCTGGGCGGCGGACCGGCGCCCATGTCTGAGCCCGCCGCGCGCAACGCCGGTCACGCCGTCGCCGAGGAGCTGCGCCGCCACGGGGTGACCGAGATCTTCGGCCAGGATTCCCCGGAATGGCTCTACGAGGCGATCGACCCGGACGTCATCAGGCCGGTGACCATGCGCGACGAGCGGTCGGCGGGTTTCGCCGCCGACGCGGTCGCCCGGCTGACCAGGCGACCGGCCGTCGCCTGCGGCATCCACGGCCCCGGCGCGCTCAACCTCGTCACCGCGCTGTTCGAAGCGCGCGAGGCGAACTCACCCGTTGTCGCGCTGGTCAGCGACGTGGAGACGACGGTCCGGGGGCGCGGCGCCTTCCAGGAGGTCGACATGCTCGGCGTGGTCGCGCCGATCGTCAAGTGGGCGGCACGACCCGAGCGGCCCGAGGACGTCGCGCCGGCCGTGGCCAGGGCGCTGCGCACCTCCATGAGCGGATGCCCGGGTCCCGTCCTGGTGGCCCTGCCCAACGACGTTCTCGGCGCTTCCGTGGAGCCGGCCCGGCCATCGCGGAACGAGCCCTTCCCTGCCCCCGCGGGCGTCGCACCGGAGGTGGCCGCGCGGGCGGCCGCCATCCTCGCCGGGGCCCGGTCACCGGTGCTGCTGCTCGGCAACGGCGCCCGCATCGCCGGAGCGGGAGCCGCGGCCACCGAGCTGGCCGAGCGGCTGGCCGCCCCGATGGCGCTGACGGCCATGGCCCGGGGCGTCATCACGGAGACCCATCCTCTCTACGCCGGTGTCGCCGGATTCATGAGCGACGCGACCGGCGGATCGGGCAGCGTGGCCAACCCGCGGCTCGCGGCCGCCGACGTCGTCCTCGTCGTCGGATCGGATCTCGACGGCGCGACCACCGACGGCGGCAGACTGCCCGCGCCGGGCAGCACCGTGATCCGCGTCGACGTCGACGCCGACCGCCTCGCCCGCTCGCCCCGCGACCAGCTCCCCATCGCCGCCGATGCCCGCCTGGCCCTTGAGGCGATCAACGACGCCCTGCGCGCCGCGCGGCCCGAATCCCGCGACCTGTCGGCGGTCACCCGCGAGCTCGCCCGGCGATGGGAGCAGGTGAGAGCCGCCCAGGCCGCCGCGGCGCGGGCGCCGGGCGAGGCCGTCGCGCCCGCCCGCGTGTACGCGGACCTGCGCGAGACCCTGCCGGAGGACGCCCTGGTGGTCTGCGACGCCGGCTACTCCAGCATCTGGGCGCTCAGCGCGCTGACCGTCGGCCGCGACGTCTCCGCCATCACCTACGGGCGTGCGGCCGGCACTCTCGGGTTCGGCCTGCCCGGGGCCATCGGAGCGCAGGTCGCCCACCCCGGCCGCAGGGTCGTCGCCGTCGTCGGCGACGGCGGGTTCGGATTCACCTGGGGCGAGCTGGAAACCCTGGCGCGGGAGCGGCTGCCGGTCGTGGTCGTCGTGCTCAACAACGGCTGCTTCGCCTACCAGCGCCTCTGGCACGACCTGAACGACCGGCCGCCGAGGTGGCTGGACTTCGCCGACGTGCGGCACGACCGGCTCGCGTCGGCGGTGGGCATCCACGGCCGCCGGGTGACGGACCCCCACCACCTGGCGGACGCCCTGCGCGAGGCGTTCGCGCAGGACGGGCCGGCGTTGATCGACGTCGCCGTCGACCCGGAGGCGATGCCCCCGTTCAACGCCGGACGGCACGTGGGCCGCTGACCCTCATGATCATGAACTCCTCCCGGCGCCGGTACGGTGCCCCCGACCCAAGGATGGTGCCCAGGTGACCGTGACCGACCTGTCCCACGCGCCCGAGGCGCTCGCCCACGCCCCGGACGGCTCCGTCACGTTCGACGGCGTCAGCCTGGCGGAGCTGGCCGCCCGCCACGGCACGCCCACGTGGGCGATCTCCGCCTCCCAGCTCCGGCTCAACTACACGACCCTGCACGCCGCGCTCAGCGCCCGGCTCTCGCGGCCGGTGATCGCGTACTCCATGAAGGCGAACAACAACCGGGCGGTCGTCCAGACCATGGCGGGGCTCGGGGCGGCGCTGGACTGCAGCTCCGAGTACGAGCTCGCGCTCGCCGTGTCGGCCGGTGTGCCGGCCGGCAAGGTGATCATCAACGGCAACGGGAAGTCGCGCGCCTACCTCACCGCCGCCATCCGCCTGGGCGTCTGGCAGATCAACGTCGACTCGATCGCCGAGGTCGACCGGATCCGGGCGATCGCGCGGTCGCTGGGCGTCACGGTGCCGTGCGCGGTCCGGCTGAAGCTCTCCTATGCCCGCCTGCTGCGGAGCGACCCCAGCTACGAGCGGACGCTGCGCATCGCCGAGGGCAAGTTCGGCTCGAGCACGCAGAGCGGTGACGCCGAGGCCGTCGTCCGGGCCATCGTGGCGTCGGAGGAGCTAGAGTTCGCCGGGCTCACCCACCACGCCGGCTTCCCCGGCTACCGCGCGGACTTCACCGCCGAGCGGCAGCTCATGCACCAGGCCCGCTGCGCCGAGGAGATCGTGGAGTTCGCCCACCTGCTGCGACGCCGGATGGGAATCGTCACCCCGCGCCTCAACCTCGGCGGCGGGCTGCGCTCCGGACGGTCGGTGTACCTTTCGACGCCGGGCAACGGCGGCGACGGCGAGTTCAGGACGCTGCCCACTCCCGACGAGTACGCGGAGGCGATCGCGGCCGGGCTCGCCGGGGCCGACTGGGATCCGATCGTGCAGTTCGAGACCGGCGGGTTCCACGTGGGCAACGCCGTGCTGCTGCTCGCCGGAGTCCAGGACGTGAAGGACGTGACCCGCCCGCGAGAGCGACGCTATGTCACGCTCGACTGCGCCATGACCATGTTCACCGGCCGCGGGCTCAACCGGGTCGGCTTTCCCCTGCTGGTGGTCGGGCACGGGCCCGGCGCCGCGCCGCATCCGCTGCCGGTGGAGCTGGTGGGGCCCACGTGCGCGTACGACAGCATCGCCGAGGACGTCTCGTTGCCGGCCGTGCGGGAGGGCGACCTGGTGGCCCTGCTGAACCAGGGGGCCTACTGCGAGGTGCTGTCCACCCAGTTCAACGGCTTTCCCCGGCCGGCGGTCGTGCACCTCGACGACGGCGACGTACGGCTGGTGCGCCGGCGCGAGACGCTCGCCGACATCTGGGCGCGCGAGTCGGCGGCGCTCGACCTGTGGCCCGGCTGAGCCCGCGCCCCGGCGCCGGGGCGGGCCCTTCGACGTCCCCGCCCTTGGGCCGTATGCGTTTCACCCTGTGTATACGGAGGTAAGCGAAATGTCAGATATTTTGATCATCGGTGGCGGATTCGCCGGGGTGTGGAGCGCTCTGGCCGCCGCCCGGTTACGCGATGAGCACGGTGCCGGCCTGACGATCACCATGGTCACCCCGGGCGACGACCTCGTCATCCGCCCGCGCCTGTACGAAGCCGACCCGGCGGCGCTGCGGGTGCCGCTGGAACGGATCCTGCACCCCGTCGGCGTCACGCGGCTGCCCGGGATCGCCACGGCCATCGACAGCGACCACCGGTCGGTCGCCGTCACGCACGGCGACGGGCGGACGGAGCGGCTGAGCTACCGCCGCCTGATCCTGGCCAGCGGCAGCGCCCTGCGCCGGCCGGACCTGCCCGGTGGCGAGCACCTGTTCGACGTCGACACCCTGGCCCGCGCGGTCGCCCTCGACAGCCACCTGCGCGCGCTCCCGGCTCGGCCCGAGGGGTCCGGCCGGTTCACCGCCGTGGTCGTCGGGGCGGGCTTCACCGGCCTGGAGGTGTCGACCGAGCTGGTCGGGCGGCTCCGCGCGCTCGCCGGACCGGCCGCCCACGAGGTCCGTGTCGTGCTGGTGGAACGCGCGGGCATGCTCGGGCCGGAGCTCGGCCCGGGGCCGCATCCCATCATCAGCGCCGCGGTGGAGGAGCTCGGCATCGAGGTCCGTCTCGACTCGAGTGTCGCGTCGCTCGACGCCGCCCACGTCCGCCTCACCGACGGGACGGAGATCTCCGCGCACACCACCGTGTGGACGGCCGGCATGGCGGCGAGCGCGCTCACCCGGCACATCCCGGGCCGCCGTGACGGCCTGGACAGGTTGCGCGTCGATCGGCACCTCCGGGTGCCGGAGTCGCCGGAGGTGTTCGCCGCCGGAGACACCGCGGCCGCGATGGCGGACTCCGACCATCCGACCCTGCAGAGCTGCCAGTACGCGATCCCCCTCGGCAGATACGCCGGCCACAACGCCGCGGCCGACCTGCTCGGGCGGCCCTCCCTGGAGTTCGCGCCCCAGCCCTACGTGACCTGTCTCGACCTGGGGGCGGCCGGCGCCCTCCTCACCACCGGATGGGAACGCTCCGTCAAGCTCACCGGCGGCAGCGCCAAGGATCTCAAGCGCACCATCGTGGAGAAACGGATCTACCCGCCGCTGGACGACGTCACCGCGCTCCTGAACGCCGGAGACCCGGAGCGCCTCTGGACCTGAACGGGCGTGACCCGCTCGGCCCCGCGGGTCAGGGGTCGCGGCGCAGACGCTTCAGGTCGGCGCGGTGCTTCTTGGTGGCGATGCGCCGCTCGACGGCCCCCCGGCTCGGCTTGGTAGGGCGGCGGCGCTTCGGCGGCGGGGCGATCGCCTCGCGCAGCCGCTGGGCCAGCCGCTGCTCGGCGGCCTCCCGGTTGCGCAGCTGGGAACGGTGTTCCGAGGCGGCGATCGTGATGACGGGGGCGCCCAGGCGCTCGAGCGCGCGGGCCTTCAGCGCCGGCGGCAAAGCCGTGCTGGCCGCCACGTCGAAGCTGAGCTCCACCCTGCTGTCGGTGGTGTTGACGCCCTGGCCGCCGGGCCCGGACGAACGCGAGAAGCGCCAGACGAGCTCGGCGTCGGGGACGACGACCGAGTTGCTGACGATCAGCGGGCCGGGCATGGCGGCGTGCTCCTGTCGTTGAAAGCGCCTGGTGAGAGTTTCACCGTATCTGGCGGACATATGCGACAGGCAACAGCATTTCCATTGCCCGTTATCGCTGCGACTATGGAATTCAACATCCAGCACGGAAGGCGGATTCCATGCAGGAGGTCACGGCCGGGCAGGTGGGCCTCACGATCGGGCTGGCCCTGGTCTCCGCCGTCGGGTTCCTCCTGCTGCGCTGCCAGGGCAAAGGCCGGCCGTTCGGGCCCGCCGGCCGGCGGCTGGCGGTGACGATCATCGTGCTGACCGGGCTGGTGTCCGCGTCGGTCGCGCTGGTGGGCGGGATCGTGCTCGACGAGTACCTGTCCACCCTGCTGGGCGCGGTGGCGCCGAGCGGCCTGTGGTTCAGCCAGGTCCGGGCCGGCGAGGCCGAACGCCGCACGCTGGGCAAGGAGATGGCGACGTTCTGGCTGGTGTCGCTGCTGGCCAGGCTGGACCAGGCGATGGCCGAGGACCAGCGGGGCTGGTGCGAGAGACGGCTGGACGACTCGTGGACCGTCCACGAGCTGAGCCTGGCCGCCATCCGCTACCACGAACGCGTCTGCGACCGGCTCACCCCCGAGGAACGCCGCAAGGAGCGGGTGCACGCCAGGCTGGAGGCGATCGAACGCAGGCTGGACGTGGCGGCGCTGATCGAGGACGGCGCCTCGCGCTCCAAGGCGGTGGCCGCGCTCGGCGGGTCGCGGCACACGAAGCAGGCACGGTATGAGCGCTACCTCAACGATCTGACCCGGTTGCACGGGATCCTGCGGCACGACGCCGAGAGTGACCTGCTCCGGTTGCTCGCCTCGGCCTACCGGGCCGGCCATCGGTCGCTGCCTGTGTACGTGCCACCGTCGCGGTCGCGTACGGTCACCGAGCCGGTCAGACCGCATCCGTGAGCCGGTGGCCTCAGCCGAGGTCGGCGGAGCCCTCCGCGTCGCCCAGCGTGAGATCGAGCCGGGCGCCCAGCGCGGCGACCACGGAGCCGAGCGTGCGCAGCGTGAGGTTCTCGTCGCCGGACAGGATCTGGCTCACGCGGCCGGGCGAGACGCCCATCGACGCGGCCAGGTCGGCGCGGGAGATCTTGTGCTCGCGCATATACCACGTGATCTCGTCGACGACGTCCTGGGCGAGGCCGCCCGGACCCGCCCCCTCGTCCTGCGTGCTCCGGCGGAAGGCCATCTCGGCTCGCTCTCAACGCCTCGGTTGCTCAGATGCCTTCACTTTAGCTCTACCTAAACGTTTAGGCAAGCCTAAAGTCAGGTCGGGCGGTTGACGGCCGGACGCGGGCGGCGTATGCCAATATCGCCTGGACAATACGGGGCGAGTGGGAGGCGCTGTGGCGGCGATCGTCGGCGTGCACGGGATCGGCAAGTACAAGTACTACCTCGACGCCGGCAACTCGGTGGCCGGGGCGGCGGAGGCGATGCGCCTCAAGTGGGATCGCTACCTGGGAGTGGCGCTCGGGGGAGAGCGCCGGGCGTACATCAGCGAGGTCGCCTACTTCGCCCACCACCTGCACGACGGCAGGCCGCCGGAGGGCCCGCGGGCGCTCGCGGCCATGGACGCCCCGGCCCACCAGGTCCTCGTCGACTGGGCCAGGCAGCTGGGCGTGGGCGAGCACGTCACCGGGGCGCTCAAATCGTTCGCGGGGTGGCTGCTGACCAGGCTCGACAGCAGGTCGGTGGCGTTCGCCACGCTGTTCGCGCCGGAGGTGGCGGCCTACCTCACCGACCCGGTCAAGCGCGAGAGATCCCGCCAGACCGTCGCAGCCGTTATCCGGAAAAATCAGCCTAAGGTGGTGATCGCTCATTCCCTCGGCAGCGTCGTCGCCTACGAGGCGCTCTGGGCCAACCCCGACCTGCGGATCGACCTGCTGCTGACCCTCGGCAGCCCGCTGGGCATGCGCAACGTCGTCTTCGAACGGCTGCTGCCCGCCCCCGTCAACGGCCGCGGCGGACGCCCCGCCGGCGTCAAACGCTGGGTGAACATCGCCGACAAGGACGACATCGCGGCCATCCCGCCCGACCTGTGCGACAGCTTCACCGGCGTCGACCTCACCGAACTGGTCAACCTGGACTGGATCGACTTCCACACCGTGGAGAAGTACCTGGCCTGCCCGGCCGTCCCCCCGCATTTGCGACCCTTCCTGGCATGAGCTGGACGGCGGAGACTTCTCGGCGGGCCGCGGGAGGAGGCCGACCGACGCTGTTCATCCGCCCTTGACTCCGGCGTCATGACCGGGTCAGCGGAGGCCGGCATACCTGAAGCGTGGACCGCAGATCCTTCCTCGCGACGGCGACCGTGAGCCTCCTCGCCCCGGCCGGCTACTCCCGGACATCCAGGGCACTGAACAGCGACCCGTTCACGCTCGGCGTCGCCTCCGGCGACCCCTCCACCGACGGGTTCGTGCTCTGGACCCGCCTCGCCCTCGACCCGCTCGGTGGCGACGGGCGCGGCGGCATGCCCTCCCATGACGTGCCCGTCGACTGGCAGATCGCCGCGGACGAGCGCTTCACGAAGATCGTCAGATCCGGTACGGCCACGGCCCGGCCGGCGGCGGCGCACAGCGTGCACGTCGAGGTCCGGGGCCTGGACCCGGGCCGCGACTACTTCTACCGGTTCAGGAGCCAGGGCCGGGTCTCGCCAGCCGGCCGCACCAGGACCACGCCCGTGGGGGCGCGGCCGCTGTCGTTCGCCGTGGCCGCCTGCGCCCACTACGAGCACGGCTACTACACGGCCTACCGGCGCCTGGCCGAGGAGGAGCCCGAGCTGGTGGTGTTCCTCGGCGATTACATGTACGAGTACGGCCCCCGCGGCTACACCGCGCTCGCCGGTCAGGTGCGCACCCACACGCCCGGCAAGTGCGTGACGCTGGCCGACTACCGGCTGCGACACGCCCAGTACAAGAGCGACCCCGACCTCCAGCTGGCGCACGCGACCGCGCCGTGGCTGGTGGCCTTCGACGACCACGAGGTGGAGAACAACTGGGCAGGTCCCGTCTCCAGCACCGGCGCCCCGGCATTCGACCGGCGCCGCGCCGACGCCTTCCGCGCGTACTACGAGAACATGCCGCTACGCCGGGCCAGCGTCCGGGGAGCGGCGCTGCGCGTGAACCGGCGCGTCTCCTGGGGGTCGCTCGCCCGCTTCCACCTGCTCGACACCCGCCAGTTCCGCGACGACCAGGCCTGCCGGGACGGCGTGCGGGCGGGCTGCGACGAGCGGCTGGACACCGGGCGGACCCTGCTCGGCGCCGCTCAGTGGCGCTGGCTGGAAGAGGGACTGCGCGGCTCCACCACCCGATGGAACCTGCTCGGCCAGCAGATCATGATGGCCCACCGCGACTTCAAAGCCGGCCCGGGCCGCGAGGTGAACATGGACTCCTGGGACGGCTACGCCGCCGAGCGCACCCGGCTGCTCGGCTCGCTGGCGGCCACCGCCAATCCGGTCGTGCTCACCGGCGACGCCCACATGCACCACCTGTCCGACCTCAAGGCGGACTTCGACGACCCCGGCTCGCCCGTGATCGCCAAGGAGCTCGTGACCTCGTCGATCGCCAGCGACGGCGACGGCTACCGCGACCACCGCCGGATCGCCGAGGCGCTGTCGGAGAACCGGCACATCTCCTACATCGACCAGCGCCGCGGCTACATCACCGCGAAGCTCACCCACGACGACCTGTCGGTTGCCTTCCGCACCCTCGAGTACGTCTCCCGCAGGGGCGCCCGCGCCAGGACCGCGCACCGCCTCACGATCCCGGCCACTCCGGAGCCCCGGACCTGACCGTTCGCTGGGAGACGGCTGAGGATTCGCTCAACGTCCCGGCCAGCCGCCGTCCGGGAACTCGCCGGCCGATCCGTCCTTCAGCACGACCTGGTCGCTCTCGGTCAGGCCGGAGGTGACCTCCACGTACCGGTCGCCGCGGACCCCGGTGCTCACCGCCCGCGCCGAGTCGCGGCCGCCGGAACGTACGGTGACCACGGTCGTGCCGTCCGCGCGGCTGCGCACGGCCTCGACCGGCACGTACACCGTGTCCTTCGCCGTCTCGGTGGTGACCGTCACGGAGGCCGTCTGGCCCAGCATCAGCCCGGTGGGCGGCTCGTCGAAGGCGAGCGTGACGGAATAGCGGACGAGCTGGTCGGACACGGTCGCGGTGGGTGAGATATGGATGATCCGGCCGGTGTGCTCCTCGCCGGGCCGGGTGGCCAGTGTGATCCTCGCCCGCTGGCCGAGCTTGAGCCTGTTCACGTCGGACTCGGTGACCATCGCCTGGACCTGCAGTTCGTTCAGGTCGCCGAGGCTGATGAAGGTGCCGGTGCCCGCCGGCTCACCTGCCCTACCCGCCACCGACAGCACGGTGCCCGGCGCGGGAGCCACGATCCGGGTGCCCCGCACCACGTCGGCGGCCTCCTCGAGCGCCGCCTGCGCCCTGTCGACGTTCGCCGAAGCCTGCTCCTCGCTCAGCCCGCCCCTGGCCGCGTCGCCGCACCCCTGGGAGGCGCGCGGCCCCGTGGTCGCCCCCGGCGAGCGCTGCCCTCCGGCCGTCGGCTTCCCACTGGGCCCACCCGAGGGCCTGCCCGAACCCGTCGGCTTCGGTGAGCCGGTGGGCTTGGCGGAGCCCGTCGGGTTCGCCGAGCCCGTCGGGTTCGCGGAGCCGGTGGGGTTCGCGGAGCCGGTGGGGCTGCCGCTCTCGGCCGGCCTGCCGCCACCGCCGTCTCCCGGCGTCGCGGTGGCGGTGGCGGTGGCGGTGGCGGTGGCGGTGACCGTGGCGGTGGCGGTGACGGTGGCCGTCACGGTCACGGTCACCGTGGGCCGGGGCTCGTGCCCGGTCGGCTCGGGAGTCGGGGTCCCGCTCGGCGCCGGGGTCGCACTGGGGCCGGCGCCGCGGGTGGCGCTCGGAGTGGCGCTCCCGGAAGGCGTCCCGCCCGCGCGACCGGCCGGGCCGTCCGCGATCACGCCGGTGGCGCCGGCCGAGACCGCGCCGACCACACGGCTCCCCGACGCGCCGATCGCCGCGCTTGGCGTGCCAATCGCGCGGTCGACGGCCGCACCGACCGGGGCATCCGAAGTCCCACCGATCCCGCCAGTGTTGCCGGTCCCGGCGCTCGGCGTGCCGGTGCCGCCGGCCGGCGTGGGGGGCGTGCTCGGCGTTCGGCCGGCGCCGTTGGCTGATGTGCCGGTCGCGCCGGCCTGCGTATCGGCCGTCGCCGCGCCGGTGGGGGGGCAGGTGGCGGAGGCCGTGGTGGAGGCCGTGGTGAGGGCCTCCTCGGCCGCCGCGAGGTCGGCCGCGGCGGCGGCGTACGACTCGCGGGCCGCGCGGCCGTCGATCCGGGCCAGCACCTGGCCCTTCTTCACCTTGGCCCCGGCCTTCACGTAGACCCTGCTGACCGTTCCCGAGGAGCCGAAGGCCAGGTCCCGCCGCGATCCGTCGACGGTGTTGCCCGCGGCCGTCACCGAGGCGGTGACCTCGCCGCGCTGGGCGGCCGCCAGCCGTACCTGGACAGCCGGGGTGGCGTCGTCACGCGAAGTGATGGCCAGGCCGGACCCGGCCACGATGACGGCCAGCGCCAGCCCGCCCAGCGTGAGCGCCTTCGGCGGGAATGTCGGTCTCATGGTGGCCCATCATGGCCTGGCAGGTTCACGCCCGGCTGCGAGGCGGCTCAGAGTTACCTGTGGACGCCGGACGGGTGGCGGCCTTGTCAGCGAACCTTCAGCTGGCTCCCTGCTCGGGCGCAGGCTGGTGTGCAAGGGTCACCGGCTGTGAAGGTGTCGACAAGGCGCAGAGCGCTGATGACCAACGGAGCCCTTGCCGTGCTCCTGCTGGGTGGTGCCGCGTTCGCCTATGCCCAGCTCGGCACGGAACAGGCGGCGGGCCAGACGGCCACCCGGACGGTGACCGCCGGGCGGGGCACCGTGACGGCCACCGTGTCCGCCTCGGGAGCGGTCGGGAGCGCGAAGACCAGATCGCTCGCCTTCGCCACGAGCGGCACGGTCGAGCGGGTCTACGTGAAGGCCGGCGACAAGGTCCGCGTAGGCGACATCCTGGCCAGGCTGGACGACACGGCCGCGCAGGAGAACCTGTCGGCCGCACGGGCCACGTACGCGAGCGCCGCGGACGACGGCACCTCGACGGCCCAGCTGTACGCCGCCTACGTCAAGGCGCGCAACGCCTACCGGGAGGCGCAGCGCACGGTCGCGGGCGCCGTGATCAGGGCGCCGTTCGCCGGCACGGTCACGGCCGTGAACGGCGGCGCCGGCGGCGCCTCCACGGGCCAGAGCCAGTCGGGTCAGAGCCAGTCCGGCCAGAGCCAGTCCGGCCAGAGCCAGTCGGGCTTCGTCGAGCTGGCCGACACCGGCAGGCTCCAGCTCGTCGGCACGTTCACCGAGTCGGACGTCGGCAAGCTGAAGGCCGGCCAGGCGGCCACCGTCACCTTCGACGCGCTGCCCGGCGTCACCGCCACCGGCAAGATCACCCAGATCGACCCGGTCGCCACCACCAGCAACAACGTCGTCCAGTACCCCGTGACCATCGCCTTCGGCAGCGTCCCGAAGCAGGTGCGGCTGGGCCAGACCACCACCGTCGAGGTCGAGGTCGGCAAGGCGGAGAACGTCGTCACCGTGCCCACCACCGCCGTCTCCACCGCAGGTGGCCGGCACACCGTCACCCTGCTCAAGGACGGCACGCAGGTCAGCACCGAGGTGGAGGTGGGCGTGCAGGGCGCCGCGCTGACCGAGATCAAGTCCGGAGTGTCGGAAGGCGACCAGATCGTCCCGCCGGTCACCACCACGACCACGGGCAACGGCCAGGGACAGCAACGCGGCTTCGGCGGCGGCTTCCCCGGCGGAGGCGGCCTGCCGGGAGGCGGGCGATGACCGCCCCCGTCCTGCGCGTGCGGGACCTGGTCAAGGAGTACGGCGAGGGCGACGCCAAGGTACGGGCCCTGCGCGGGGTCGACCTGGACGTCGAACGCGGCGACTTCGTCGCCATCATGGGCGCCTCCGGCTCCGGCAAGTCCACCCTCATGAACATCCTCGGCTGCCTGGACGTGCCCACCTCCGGCAGCTACCAGATCGACGGCGCCGACGTGGGCCTGCTCGACGAGCACCAGCTGGCCGTGCTGCGCAACCGCAGGGTCGGCTTCGTCTTCCAGTCGTTCAATCTCATCCCGAGGATGAGCGCGCTGGCCAACGTGGAGCTGCCACTCGTCTACGGCGGTGTCGGCCTGTCCGAGCGGCGCTCCCGGGCACTGGCCGCGCTGGACCAGGTCGGCTTGGCCGACCGGGTCCAGCACGAGCCCAACCAGCTCTCCGGCGGCCAGCAGCAGCGCGTCGCCGTGGCCAGGGCCCTGGTCACCGCGCCGGCCCTGCTGCTGGCCGACGAGCCCACCGGCAACCTCGACACCGCGTCCACCGGCGACGTGCTCGCCATCCTGGACCGGCTCAGCCAGTCCGGACGGACGATCGTGCTCATCACCCACGAGGTCGACGTGGCCGCGCACGCCAAGCGGGTCATCCGGTTGGTGGACGGCGACATCGTGGAGGACCGCCGCCAGGCTCCGGTCGACGGGCCGCCGCCGCGGCTGGCGGAGGCGGCCAGGTGAACCAGCTCGAGATCCTGCGCTTCGCGCTGCGCGGGCTGCTGGCCAACAAGCTGCGCAGCGCGCTGACCACGCTCGGCATCCTGATCGGCGTCGGCGCGGTCATCATGCTCGTCGCCGTCGGCGAGGGCTCCTCGCGGAGCATCCAGCAGAACATCCAGCAGCTCGGCGCCAACACCCTGACGATCTCGCCGTCCTTCTCGGGCGGCGGCGGGCGCGGCGGCCTGGGCGGCGGCCCGGGCGGGGGCGGCCAGAACACCGGCCCGCGCACCCAGGCCAGGCAGCTCACCCTGGCGGACGCCGAGGCCCTCACCGACAAGAGCGTGGCCCCGTCGGTCAAGTCGGTCTCGCCGGTCGTGACCGCCGGCTCCGCCACCGCCACCCACGAGGCGGCCGGCCATTCGATCTCCCAGCTCGTCGGCACCTACCCCAGCTACTTCGAGGCCACGAACAAGCCGGTGGCCAAGGGCACCTACTTCTTCAACGACGACGTGCTGTCCGCCCGCAAGGTCGTGGTGCTCGGGCAGACCGTGGTCGAGGAGCTGTTCGGCGCCACCGATCCGATCGGCCGGCAGGTCAGCCTGTCCGGCGTGCCGTTCACGGTCGTCGGCGTGCTGAAGGAGAGCGGGTCGAGCGGCATGCAGGACGCCGACGACGTCGCCATCGCGCCGCTGCCCGCCGTCCAGCAGAGCCTGACCGGGTTCGGGTCGCTCAGCTCGATCGTCGTCCAGGCCGACGGCGCGTCGGCCACGGCGCCGGCGCAGTCCGAGGTCACGGCCATCCTCAACCAGCGGCACGGCATTACGGGGAGCTCGGCGGCCGACTACCGGATCCTCAACCAGGCCACCCTGCAGGAGACCGTCAGCCAGGCGACCGGCACGTTCACCGTGCTGCTCGCCGCCGTCGCGGCGATCTCGCTGCTCGTCGGCGGCATCGGCATCACCAACATCATGCTGGTGACCGTCACCGAGCGGACCCGGGAGATCGGCATCCGCAAGGCCATCGGCGCGCCCAGGAGCGCCATCCTGGGCCAGTTCCTGCTGGAGGCCACGCTGCTGAGCCTCGTCGGCGGACTGTCCGGGGTGCTCGTGGCGTTCGTGGGGACGAGGTTCGCCATCGCCGGCATCCAGCCGGTGCTCGTGCCGTCGTCCGTCGCGCTGGCGCTCGGCGTCTCGGTCGCCATCGGGCTGTTCTTCGGCGGCTATCCCGCGAACCGGGCCGCCAAGCTGCGGCCCATCCAGGCCCTGCGCCACGAGTGAAGCGTCAAAGGAGACAGAGACCATGGCCGAGCTCGACGACTCGCCGTTCCGCGACGACCTGAAGGCCGAGCCGGCCGTCCGGCCGAGGCGCCCACCGTCCAAGCTGACGCTCGCGCTGGCCGCCGGCGTCGTGCTGGTGGCCGGCGTGGTGATCGGCATCCAGGCGCAGAAGTCGCTGGGCGGGCCGGACGCGTCCGTCGCCGCCCAGCGCCCGGGCCAGCTCCCCCAGGGGTACGGCCAGCAGCGCGGCGGCGGCCGGCCCGGGGAACAGCAGCCCGGCGGTGGCCGGCAGATGGGCGGCGGGACCATGGGCGGGACCATGGGCACCGTCGAGAAGGTCGAGGACGGCAAGGTATACCTGAAGGCCATGGACGGCTCCACGGTCACCGTCACCACGACCGGCGAGACCACCGTCCAGATCGCCAAGCCGGGCAAGGTGACCGACCTCAAGGCCGGCACCACGGTCGTCGTGCGGGGCGAACGAGGCCAGGACGGTTCGGTGTCGGCCGTCTCGATCAGTCAGGGAGGCGGCGGGAGATGACGGCCGAGCCCGAGGCCCGGCTGCTGGTCGTCGACGACGAGCCCAACATCAGGGAGCTGTTCTCGGCGAGCCTGCGGATGGCCGGGTTCGAGGTGCTGACCGCCGCCGACGGCAGGGAGGCGCTGCGGGTGGCCGAGGAGAGCTGCCCCGACCTGGTGATGCTCGACGTGCTGCTGCCCGACCTCGACGGGCTGACGGTCGCGACCAGGCTGCGCTCGCGTGGCCGCCGGGTCCCGGTGTTGTTCGTCACGGCCAAGGACACGCCGGAGGACCGGATCGCCGGGCTGGGACTCGGCGAGGACTACGTCACCAAGCCGTTCAGCCTGGAGGAGGTCATCGCCCGGATCAGGGCGGTGCTGCGGCGCACCAGGCGGGGCGTGCCCCTGCCCAACCGGCTGCAGGTCGCCGACCTGGAGCTGGACGAGGAGACGCACGAGGTGTGGCGGGGCGGCGTGCCGGTCCGGCTGTCGCCCACCGAGTACCGGCTCCTGCGGTACTTCGTGATCAACGCGGGCCGGGTGCTGTCCAAGACGCAGATCCTCGACCACGTCTGGAACGGCGACTGGCGCACCGACGTCGGCCTGGTCGAGTCGTACGTCTCCTACCTGCGCCGCAAGCTCGACACCGGCGAGCGTAAATACCTGCACACGCTGCGCGGGGTCGGTTACATCCTGCGCCCGCCGCCGGAATGAGAGCGATGAGACCGGAATGAGGCGCCGGCTCGCGCGCACCCCGCTCTGGCTGCGCCTGGTGTCGGTCACGCTACTGCTGGTCACCCTGGCCATCACGCTGACCGGGTTGTTCGCCGTCCGGCTGCTGCGCGGCTATCTCGTCGAGCGGGTGGACGAGCAGCTGCGCGCCGCCAGCATGCCCTGGCGCGGGGCGCCGCCTCCCGAGCCGGCGCCCGGGGCCCGGCCGCAGCGCTTCTTCGGGCTGTTCCACCAGGTGCTGGTCGACTCCCGCGGCACGGTGGTGCGGACCTTCGCCGAGTCCACCTCCACCGACATCCCCAACCTGCCCCGGCTCACCGCGGCCGAGGTCTCCCGCCGCGCCGGCCGCCCCTTCACCGTCGAGTCGGTCTCCGCCGACGGCCCCTCCTGGCGGGTCGTCGCGATGCCGGTCCGGGGGGACTTCGGCAGGGTCGTCGCGATCAACCTGGGCGACGTGGACGCCACGGTCTCCCAGCTCCTGCTGATCGTGGCGGGCGGCGGCGGCGCCACGCTGGTCGTGCTCGGCTGCGCCTGCCACTGGTTGGTACGCCGGAGCCTGCGCCCGCTCGGCGAGATCGCCCGGACCGCCCGCGACATCGCCGGAGGCGATTTGTCACGCCGCGTGCCGCTCTGGGCGGGCACCACCGAGGTCGGCAAGCTCGGCCGGGCGCTCAACGGCATGCTCGGGCGCATCGAGGTGGCCGTGCACGAGCGGGAGGCCGCCGCCGAGGCGGCCCGCCAGTCCGCCACGGCCGCGCGGCGCTCGGAGGAGCTGATGCGCAGGTTCATGGCCGACGCCTCGCACGAGCTGCGCACACCGCTCACCTCGATCAGGGGGTTCGCCGAGCTCTACCGGCTGGGCGAGGAGAAAGACCTGGAGGAGGCCGTCAGGCTGCTGAGCCGGATCGAGGGGCAGGCCGCGCGGATGGGCCTGCTGGTGGAGGACATGCTGTTGCTGGCCAGGCTCGACCAGCGCCGCGCGCTGGAGACGCGGCCCGTCGACCTGCTCAGCCTGGCCGCCACCACCGTGATCGACGCCCAGACGCTCGTGCCCGACCGGGTGATCGAGCTGGTCAGGCTGGACGGGGGAGAGGGGCCGGTGCTCGTCACCGGGGACGAGCCGCGGCTCGGGCAGGTGCTGGGCAACCTGGTGAACAACGTCCTCACCCACACCCCGCCGGGCACGCCCTTCCAGGTGCGGGTGGGCGTCCTGGACGGCCGGGTGGTGGCCGAGGTGGCCGACGAGGGGCCGGGATTCCCGCCGGAGGTGGCTGAGCGGGTGTTCGAGCGCTTCTACCGGGCCGACCCCGCGCGCAGCACCGGCGGCTCCGGGCTGGGCCTGTCGATCGTGGCCAAACTGGTCGAGGCCCACGGCGGCGTCATCACCGCCTCGGCCGAGCCGGGCAAGGGCGCCGCCTTCCGCGTCACCCTCCCGGCCGCCGACCCGCGGGTCCGGGCGATGTGAGAGGCACGTGCCCTCAGCCGAGCGCGAAGCCGTACAAGCCGGAACCCGTGGCGAGCTCGCGCGCCCGGCCCGGGTCCAGCCCCGGATGGGGGCCGGGCCTGCGGACGCCGGGCAGGTACGACACCACGCCCTCGTCCGGTGCCGCCACCACCAGCCCGTACGGAACGGGATGCCGGTGGCGGCCCGTGGCGGCGGGCAGCGCGGCGGGCACGGAGCCCCTGCCCTTGACCAGCAGGTCGCCGTGGCGGGTCAGGCCTCCGGCCCGGGTCCCGGCGAGCACCTGGACCGTGTTCTCGCCGGGCACCCCGATCGCCAGCTCGTCGTCGCCGTCGCCGTTGAAGTCCCCGGTGGCCAGCGACGCGCCGAACCGGTCGTGGTAACGCGGCTCACCCTTGAGCAGCCGTTGCGTCCACATCTCGCTCCGGCCGCCGGGCAACCCGCGCCGCGTGCCGTACAGCACGTGCACCGCGCCGTCGCCGTAGTCCATCGCCCGCTGGCCGGCGCTCAACCCCTCGCCGGGGATGCCGACGGCCAGGTCGTCGCGGCCGTCGGCGTCGAAGTCGCCGGTCGCCAGGGCCGCGCCGAACCCGTCCCACTTCTCCGCCGACCCCTTGATCCCCGGGCTGCTCTGGGTGACCCGCCAGGCCCGTGAGCGGCGCGGGTCGAGCACCGTGACCGAGCCCTGACCGTCGTGGGTGACGGTGTCGGCGGGCGCGCCGACGGCCAGCTCGGCCCGCCCGTCGCCGTCGAAGTCGCCCGTGGCGAGCGCCGCGCCCCACTGGTCGGTGACGTCGGCCGCCTGCCCGACCCAGCGAGACCGCTGTGTGATCTCCTGCGGCTTTCGGCCCTTCATCCAGTAGAGGACGACCGCGCCGCCCCTGCCGCGGCCGGGGGCGCCCACGGCGAGCTCGTCGCGCCCGTCGCCGTCGAGGTCGCCCGCCGCCAGCGCGGCCCCGAACCGGTCGCTCGACGGCCTGGGCAGCGCCAGCTCCTCGCCCGCCCGCAACCCCCCGGGCGAACCGTGGAAGAGCTGGACGCCCCCGTCCCCGTCGGCGCCCGGCACCCGCTCACCCGCGAACTCCTCCGAGACGCCGACGGCCAGGTCCGCGCACCCGTCGCCGTCGAACTCGCCCACGGCCAGCGCCGAGCCGAACGAGTCGCCCGGCTCCGCTCCTTCCTGGACGAGCTTCGCCTGCTTCCCGTCGCCGTACAGGACGGTCACGGAACCGGCCCGCTCGTTGTCGTACGGCGCCGCCACGGCCAGGTCGGGACGGCCGTCGCCGTCGAAGTCGGAGGGGGAGCCGGAGCACGGTGGAGCGGCGGCGTGAGCCGTGCCGGAAGCGAGGGGAAGCATGAGGAATGCGGCGAGCAGCGCGTTCATACGTCAGGTATGTCCGCCCCGCCCGAACCCGGACTGAACTCCGTGGGAACGTGCCAGGATAGGCGGGTGGACATCGACCTCGCCGATCTGGACTTCTGGCGCAAACCACCTAAAGAGCGAAACGAGGCCTTCGCCCGGCTCCGGCAGCTGGAGCATCCGGTGTTCTTCCCGGAGAAAAAGGTGCCGCTCCTGCGATCGGGCAAGGGGTTCTACGCCCTGGTACGCCACGCCGACGTCGTGGAGGCCAGCCGCAACGCCAAGGTGTTCTCCAGCGAACCGGCCGTCACCAACCCCGAGCCGCCGAGCTGGGTCAAGCAGGTGTTCGGCGAGTCGATGGTCAACATGGACGATCCGCGCCACGCCAGGCTGCGCCGCATCGTCACCCGCTCGTTCAGCCCCCGCATGCTGGCCGGCCTGCAGAGCGACATCGAGAGCGCCTGCGTCCGCATCGTCGACGACGTCGTGAAGGAGGGCCCGCGCGACTTCGTGCGCCAGGTCGCGGCCAGGCTCCCGATCCACGTCATCTGCGACATGCTCAACATCCCGGACGAGCTGCGGGCCAAGGTCCACCAGCACGTCGACATCTCCACCGCCTATACCGGCGTGCGGCCGAGCCTGGCCCGCAGCGTGCAGATGGCCGGCCAGAACATGCTGGCCCTGCTCGCCCTCCAGCGCATGGTCATCAAGCTCGGCCACGAACGCGTCGCCGACCCCAAGGGTGACCTGATCTCGCTGCTGGTCACCGCCAACCCCGACGGCGAGAAGCTGACCGACAAGGAGCTCGGCTCGTTCTTCGCGCTGCTGCTGGTGGCGGGCAACGAGACCGCGCGCAACACGATGGCCCACGGGATCAAGCTGCTCACCGACAACCCCGCGCAGCGCGAGCTGCTGACGAGCGACTTCGACGCGCACATCAACAACGCCATCGAGGAGATGGTCCGCCACATCTCGCCCATCATGCAGTTTCGCCGCACGGTGACCGAAGACTACTCACTGCGCGGCCTGGAGCTGAAGAAGGGCGACAAGGTGGTCCTCTTCTACGGCTCGGCCAACCGCGACGAGAGCGTCTTCCCCGAGGCCGACCGCTTCGACATCACCCGCGACACCAAGCCCCACGTCGGCTTCGGCGGCCCCGGCCCGCACTTCTGCCTCGGCGCCAACCTGGCCAGGCAGGAGATGCGCACGATGTTCCGCGAGCTGCTCACCCGGCTGCCCGGCGTCCGCGCGGTCGGCGAACCCGAGCTGCTGCTGTCCAACTTCGACAACAGCGTCCGCAGCCAGGCGTTCACCTTCTGACGACGATCTCCCGCGAGACGTCCGCGCCGGGCCCGGCGCCGCCGGGGGCCTGCCGGATGCGGCACAGATACGGCTCAGCCGCAGTGGTCAGGCGCGGTGGTCAGCCGGGGTGGTCAGCCGGGGTGGTCAGCCGGGGTGGTCAGGCGCGGACGCCGGCGGGGCGAGAACGTTCGCCCTGATCGTGAAGAACGTGATCGACGCGGCGACGACCATCATGACCGCGCTGATCAGCATCGCGGTCCGGAAGCCCGCGTCGAACACCTGCGGCTGCCTGAACGCGTCGCCCACCAGCCCGACCAGCGGTGGGACGGCGGCCACCGCGAGCAGGCTGCCGGTGCGCGCCACCGCGTTGTTGACGCCGCTGGCCGTCCCCGCGTAACGCTCGTCGGCGCTGGCCAGCACGGTCGCGGTCAGCGGCGCCACCGCGGCCGACAGGCCCAGGCCGAACACGGTCACCGCGGGCATGACCTGCAGCACGTACGAGGCGCCGGCCCCGATCGTGCTCATCCACAGGAAACCGAGCCCCGCCAGCAGGATGCCGGCCGTCATCGGCCAGCGCGGCCCGTGGCGCTTGGCCACCTCCCCGGCGCGCGGAGACAGCAGCAGCATCAGGATGGTCGCCGGCAGCAGCGCCGCCCCCGCCGCGACCGGCGAGAAGCCCGACACCACCTGCAACTGCACCACCAGCAGGAAGAACACCACGCCCATCGCCGCATACATGATCAACGTGACGATGTTGACGGCCGTGAAGACCCGGTCGCGGAAGATCCCGACGGGCACCAGCGCGTCGGGCGAACGGCGCCTCTCGACCGCCACGAACGCCGCCCCCAGCACCACGCCGGCGACCAGCGGCACCGGCGCGTCCCCTTCGATCAGCCCGTACGTGATCCCCGCCAGCGCCAGCGCGGCCAGCACCGAGCCGAGCACGTCGAAGCGGCCCGCGGCCTGCTCGTCGCGGCTCTCCGGCACGTGCCGCAGCGTGATCAGCACCACGAGCAGCGCGAACGGCAGGTTGATCAGGAACGCCCAGCGCCAGCCCGCCGTCTGCACCAGCCAGCCGCCGAGCAGCGGGCCGACGGCGCTGGCCACGCCGCCCAGGCCGGACCAGGCGCCCACCGCCCGCGGCCGGTCGGCCCGGACGAACGACGCCTGGATGATCGCCAGCGAGCCCGGCGTGAGCAGGGCGCCGCCGATCCCCTGCAACCCGCGGGCGACGATGAGGAACTCGATGTTCGGCGACAGCGCGCAGAGCGCGGAGGCCAGGGCGAACCAGATCGTGCCGATCACGAACACCTTGCGCCTGCCGTAGCGGTCGCCGAGCGAGCCGCCCAGCAGGATCAGCCCGGCGAGCGTGAGCGTGTAGGAGTTGATCGTCCACTGCAGCCCCGCCATGCCGCCGCCGAGCTCCTCACCCAGGAACGGCAGCGCGACGTTGACCACCGTGCCGTCGAGCATGGCCATGCCCGAACCGAGCACGGTCGCCGCCAGCATCCACCGCCCGCGCGCCGACTTGAGCTCGACCTGCCCATTGCGCATGGGCCCATCCTGTCACCGCCTCACGACAAGAACCCGGCCCGCCCTTGACGCCGCTGCCGGTAGCGGTCGGTCAGGAGGCGCCGCCGAGTGCCCTGAGGACGAAGCCCGTCACCAGCTCGTCGGCCTTGTCGACGGTGATCGTGCCGTTGATCAGGGGCAGCCGCTCGGCGCCGATCACCGCGAAGATCATGCGGGCCGTGGCCGCGACCTCGGCGACCCGGAAGTCGCCCGACTCCACGCCGCCCTCCAGGATCTCCACCAGGATGCGGTGCATGGGCGCCACGTGCTCGGCCAGCCGCTGGTAGGCGTCGGGCCCGAGGGCCGCGCTCAGATCGGCCGCGCCCGGGTGCGGGTGGGCCACCAGCCCGGCCAGCTGCAGCCGCACGAACGCGCGCAGCCGGTCGGCGGGAGAGGCGCCGGCGGGCAACTCCCGCTCGTAGCTCTCGATGAAGTAGTGGGTGACCCGCTCGGTGAAGGCCAGCAGCAGCGCCGCCTTGTCCGGGTAGTAGTTGTAGAGCACGGTCCGGGTGATGCCGGCCTCGTTGGCCACGTCGGTCATCGAGATGGCGTCGATCCCCTGCACCCTCGACAGGCGCGAGACCGCCTGCAGGATGCGGTCGCGCGTCTGGGCACGATGCTCACCGATGGTGGCGGCGGAGATGCGGGGCATAGGCCCATGGTAGGCCGCCCGAGTCGTCAGGCGACGGCGTCGAGCACATGCTGGAGCTCGGTCAGCACTTCGGTGTTGAGCTGGTAGGCGAGCTTGACCTCACGGATGATCCGCTGCCGCTCCCGCTCGTCCAGCTCCAGCGCGTCGAGTCGCGCGCGGTATTCGTTCTTGAACCTGGGCAGGCTGCCGACCTCGTCGAACAGGTAGAAGTCGACGCCGCCGCCCTTCTGGTAGCCGTAGATCTTCTGCAGCTCCATCCGGATGAACTGCCCGCCCGACAGGTCGCCCATGTAGCGGGTGTAGTGGTGGGCGATGTAGCCGCCCGGCCAGTCGGACACCTGGTGGATCCTGGCGACCAGGGTCTGGGTGGCCTTGGACGGGGTGATCCGGTCACGCCACCCCACGCCGTAGATCGTGGCCAGGTCCCGCTCCAGAGCCCGCTCCCGGTAGAGCTCGGGGAACACGAACCGCCCGGCCACCGGGTGGCCGGCCACCGCTCTGGAGACGCCGTCGAGCGCGACGTAGGCGAAGTAGTGCTGGCCGACCATCTCGCCATACTCGGAGGCGGTCAGCCGGCCGCCCATCAGCTCTTTGAGGTAGCTCTCGCCCTCGGCCGTCTCGTGGTCGCTCCACGTGGCGTGCTTCAAGGCTTCGGAGAACGACGTCACACTTTCACCCCAACGTGTTCGGCAGTTTCATGACACAGTGTCACAAAGCTGCTCCGGCGACGTCAAGGCGATGACGACACTATGTCATTAAACTCTTCGTCAGCAATCAGCGGGCACGCGACGGCCGCCCAACCCTCGCCGGCGACCGGGTCGTGCGCCGCGCCGTGGGCGGCTACGTGCCGAGCCCGGCGCGGACCTCGTCGAGGGCGTTCAGAGCGAGGTCCCAGGGGAACGGCGTGCCGCCGCTCCGTGGCGGCGCCGGCTCCCAGACGCCGGGCCCGTACAGCATGGTGACTCCCGCGGCTCGCAGCTCGTCGACGTTGCGCTCGAAGGCCGGGTGGGCGGCCTGGGCGCTGTTGACGGCCGGGGCGGCGACGAGCGGCAGGCCCATGCCGATGGCTTCGGTGATCAGGCCGAGCGCCAGGGTGTCGCTGATGCCGGCCGCCCACTTGTTGATCGTGTTGAACGACGCCGGGCAGACGAGGATGGCGTCGGGGTCGGGAAGCACGTCCGGCGCGTCGGGATCCTTGTACTCGTGGCGCACGGGATAGCCGGTGAGCTCGGCGAGAGCGGCGCTGTCGATGAACCTCACCGCCTGGGGCGTGGCGATCACGCACGGAGTCCAGCCGCGTCCGGCGGCCAGCTCGACCAGCTCGCCGATGACGCGTGCGCGCGGGGTCGCGCAGACGACGATGTAGAGCACGGGGCGACCTGGTGCGTTCATGAGGGCATTCTTCCCTCCTTTTGTGTGTGTGCGGAGGACCCTCCAGCCGCCCTCGGCCCGGTCGCGCCGGATCGCCGCCCTCCGCCCCGGCCTGGAGGGATGTCACGGGCGGCGGGTGTAGCGGTGTTTGGCGCCGGGTGGGAAGTATTCGGGGTCGCCGGCCTCCCTCAGCCGGATGAAGGGCATCCGGAGCGGCTCCGGCACGTAGTGCGCGAACTCGCCGGCCACCTGGTGGAAGAGCGCGACCGGGTCCATCACCCGACCGTACGGCCTGGCCGCCGATCGCGCACCGCCCGGACCTCGGCCTTGCGGCCCGGGTGGGGGCGGGGGACAGGGCGCCGGAAATATCACATCAGACCGGAAAGGCGGCACGGCGACATGGCGGGATGGGGAATGGAGTGTGATCAATGAGGTATGTGTGGCGGAATTGATCTGAGCTTGATTCACGAGTACGCGAGCGAGGCGGACTTGATGTTATGTACTCTTCCGTCAGGCGGGCCCAACATGCCCTCTGAGCTGAACGTGAACGAGATTCTCTTTCATGTTCGGCTCTATTCGGGAAACACCCGACCTGTAGTGGAAGTGGATCTAAGATCCATTTCGCGTGGGTCTCTCGAGTTCCTCTGAACGGGGAAACGGGAGGCCCGTTATGCGTATTAAGACAAACTCATGCGTGCGTGGGACGAGGGGGGCGATGGCATCCTGTTGCAGCAGGAGTCGTCCCCCTCGTCCCGTCGACGCCCCGTCAGGCACAACAAAGGCGACTCGACATGACTCAACACCAATTCCCCATGTTCGTCACCCCGAATGAGGCAGGTGCCACCCCAATAGTTGTCGGCTACTCAGCGTATCTGCTCGGTCACTCCAACGTGACCCGAACTCCGACGCCCGACGCCGACGAGGCCGCCGACGGTGATGACTCCCCCGAATAGGCGGCCGGCATGGCCTCGCCGCGAAGGACGCAGGTCAGGCGCCCGCCCCGGGGCGCGACGATCGGGCTGCTGGTCTCGCCGACCGCGCTGGGCGGTGGTTCGGGGCTCGCCGCCAAAGTCTGGCTGGACGCGCCGTCGGCGGCGGCGCTGGAGTACGCCGGATGGGTGATGGGGGCCGGCTACGCCTTCGCGGCGATCGCCTTCGTCTGGCAGCACCTGCCCGGCGTGGTGGCCGCCTGGGCCGACTTCAGGCAGGGCGACCGCCTGGCCAGGGAGCTGGCCCTGCACCCCGCGGCCGTCGAGGCGTACGAGAGGCTGCTGCAGGCCAGGCTCGGCTGCCACGCCATCGAGAACGGAGCGATCGACAGCCCTGACATCGTGCTGATCGCCCAGGGCCGGCACGGCGGCAGGCGTCACTCGCCCGGCCGGACCAGGCCCGTCTCGTAGGCGTAGACGATCGCCTGGGCCCGGTCGCGCAGGCCGAGCTTCATCAGCACCCGCCCCACGTGTGACTTGACCGTCTGCTCGGCCACCACCAGCGTGCCGGCGATCTCCTGGTTGGACATCGCCTGGGCGACCAGGGTGAGCACCTCGGTCTCGCGCTCCGTCAGGTCGGCCAGCCGCCGAGCCGCCGGAGCGCGAGGCGCGCCCAGCCTGGCGAACTCGTGGATCAGCCGCTTGGTGACCGCCGGAGCGATCAGTGCGTCGCCGGCCGCGACGACGCGCACCGCCTCGGCCAGTTGGGCGGCCGAGGCGTCCTTGAGCAGGAATCCGCTGGCGCCCGCCCGTAACGCCTCGTAGACGTAGTCGTCGAGGTCGAACGTGGTGAGGATGAGCACCTTCGGGCCGCCACCGCCGGACAGCAGCCGCCTGGTCGCCTCCAGTCCGTCCATGACCGGCATCCGGACGTCCATCAGCACCACGTCGGGCGCGAGGGCGACGGCCCGCTCGACCGCCTGCGCGCCGTCGGCCGCCTCTCCCACCACCTCGATGTCGGGCTGCGCGCTCAGGAACACCCTGAACCCGGTGCGCACCATGCCCTGGTCGTCGGCGATCAGCACCCGGATCACCCCGTCTCCTCCGTTCCCGCGATCGGCAACCTGGCCGTCACCTGGAATCCGCCTCCCGGCGTCGGCCCCGCCTCCAGGACGCCGCCGAGCAGCGTCGACCGCTCCCGCATGCCCACCAGCCCGTGGCCGGCCCCCGGGGCGCCGCCGGGTGAGACACCGGGCCCGTTGGCGACGCGTAATCGCAGGTCGCGATCGTCGCGCGCGATGTCGACCGCGACCGTGGCGCCGGGCGCGTGACGCATCGCGTTGCTGAGCGACTCCTGCACGATCCGGTAGGCCGACACGCCCACGGCGGGCGGCAGGCCGTCGAGCGAGCCGGGCCGCTTGAGCAGCACGGCCAGCCCGGCGGCGCGGGCGTGGGCGACCAGGTCGTCGATCCGGTCGAGGCCGGGCAGCGGCGCGGTGTCGATGCGCCCGTCCTGGTCGCGCAGCACGCCGAGCACCTGGCGCAGCTCGGCGATGGCCTCCAGCGACAGCGCCCGGATCTCGGCCAGGCCCGCCTCCAGCTGCGCCGGATCGCCCTCGGCCTTCAGCGGCACCGCCTCGGCCTGGATGGCGATCACCGACATGTGGTGGGCGACGACGTCGTGCAGCTCCCGCGCGATGCGGGAACGCTCGGCGAGCACGGCCTGGGCGCCTTCGGCCACCTGGGTGCGGCGCTCCTCCTCGACCAGCCTGGCCGTGGCGGTGCGGCGCACGCGCACGTTGTAACCGAACACGACGGCCACCGTCACCATCACCGTGCCGAGAGCCACGCTGTCGGGGTGGATGATCCACAGAGCGAGGACCGTGACGACCCAGGTCGCGAAGGTGATGCGCCGGTCGCAGCGGACGGACACGGAGTAGAGCACCAGGAGATACATGATCGTGGCACCGGCCGTGTAGGGCATGCCGCCCGGTGACTTGATCGTGATCCCCACATGGATCGAGAACGGCAGCAGCACGACGGCCGTCCGCCAGGCCGCGAGCGGCCACCGGTCACGCAGGACGACCGGCGCGGCGATGGCGAGGGCGGCCAGGTAGGGCAGGCCCTCCCAGTAGGATTCGCCGGCGCTCGCGTATCCCGTCACGACCTCGCCGCTCGCGGTGGCGAACAGGATCCAGGCCAGCAGCAGGTCGGCCACCAGCACGAGGTCGAACCTCTGGAACGGCGCGATCACCTGGAGCCGGCCCGGCACGGCCGGGCTGAGCCGCCGGGAGCGAGGCGGCGGCGGGTCGGCCTCACCCCGGAAGAGCGCGAGCGCGAGGGGATTCATCACTGCCGAGATCACCTGACCAGCCTACGAGGACGGGGCTCGCCTGGCGTCACCCTCAGGTCCGTCCACCTCAGGTATGGCTTACATAATTACGATCGCTGTGAGCGAACATCGGCAGGGAAGGGAACATCGATGGGCTCCAATGAATTGAGTCTGTATAACTCAACCCTGGGGAGTTCGTATGAGTGAGAGCTTGATCCTTCCGGTGCTGCCGCTGGACGACGAGGTCGTCCTGCCCGGCATGGTGGTTCCGCTGGACCTGTCCGACTCCGAGGTGCGCGCGGCGATTGACGCCGCCCAGGCATCCGGGCTCAACAAGCCGCAGGTCCTGCTCGTTCCCCGCATCGACGGGCGATACGGCGCGGTCGGCGTGCAGGCCGTCGTGGAGCAGGTCGGCAGGCTGCCCGGCGGCGAGCCCGCCGCCGTGGTGCGCGGCGTGATCCGGGTGCGCGTGGGCAGCGGGACGACCGGTCCCGGCGCCGCGCTCTGGGTGGAAGCGATCACGGTCGACCCCGTCGCCGTGGGCGAGCGCGCCCAGGAGCTGGCCAAGGAGTACAAAGCCCTGGCCACCACGATCCTGCAGAAGCGCGGCGCCTGGCAGGTGGTCGACCAGGTCAACCAGATCGACGACCCCTCGCTGCTCGCCGACAGCTCCGGCTACACCCCCTGGCTGACCACCGCCCAGAAGGTCGAGCTGCTGGAGGCCGCCGACCCGGCCGACCGGCTGGGCAGGCTGATCGAATGGTCGCGTGACCACCTCGCCGAGCTCGACGTGGCCGAGACGATCCGCAAGGACGTCCAGGAGGGCATGGAGAAGCAGCAGCGGGAGTTCCTGCTGCGCCAGCAGCTCGCCGCGGTCCGCAAGGAGCTCAAGGAGCTCAACGGTGACTCCGCCGAGACCGAGGAGGAGGACTACCGGGCCCGCGTGGAGGCGGCCGACCTGCCGGAGAAGGTCCGCGAGGCCGCGCTCAAGGAGGTCGACAAGCTGGAGCGGACGTCCGACCAGTCTCCCGAGACCGGCTGGATCCGCACCTGGCTCGACACGGTCCTCGACATTCCCTGGAACGAGCGGACCGAGGACAACTACGACATCGTGGGTGCTCGGGCCGTGCTCGACGCCGACCACACCGGCCTCGCCGATGTGAAGGACCGGATCATCGAGCACCTGGCCGTGCGCAAGCGCCGCCAGGACCAGGGCCTCGGCGTGGTGGGCGGCCGCCGCAGCGGCGCCGTCCTGGCCCTCGCCGGGCCTCCCGGAGTGGGCAAGACGTCACTGGGCGAGTCGGTGGCCCGCGCGATGGGCCGTGAGTTCGTCCGGGTCGCGCTGGGCGGCATCCGTGACGAGGCCGAGATCCGCGGCCACCGGCGCACCTACGTCGGCGCGCTGCCCGGCCGCATCGTCCGCGCGATCCGCGAGGCCGGCTCGATGAACCCGGTCGTGCTGCTCGACGAGGTGGACAAGGTCGGCGCCGACTACCGCGGCGACCCCACCGCGGCGCTGCTCGAAGTGCTCGACCCGGCGCAGAACCACACGTTCCGCGACCACTACCTCGAGGTCGAGCTGGACCTGTCCGACGTGCTCTTCCTGGCCACGGCCAACGTCCTGGAGGCCATCCCCGGGCCGCTGCTCGACCGCATGGAGGTCGTCACGCTCGACGGCTACACCGAGGACGAGAAGGTCGCGATCGCCCGCGACCACCTGCTGCCCAGGCAGCTGGAGCTGGCCGGCTTCACGGCCGAGGAGGTCACCGTCGACGACTCGGCGCTGCGCAGGCTGGCCGCCGAATACACCCGCGAGGCGGGAGTCCGGTCGCTGGAGCGTTCGGTCGCCCGGATCCTGCGCAAGGTCGCGGCGGGCGGCGAGCTGCCCGTCACGGTCGGCGAGGACGACCTGACCGGCTACATCGGCCGGCCCCGGTTCGTGCCGGAGTCGTCGCTGCCCGAGGCGAAGCAGCGCACCTCGGTGCCCGGCGTGGCCACGGGCCTCGCGGTCACCGGCGCCGGTGGCGACGTGCTCTACGTGGAGGCGTCGCTGGCCGACCCCGAGACCGGCGACACCGGGCTCACGCTGACCGGCCAGCTGGGCGACGTCATGAAGGAGTCGGCCCGGATCGCGCTGTCCTACCTGCGCTCGCACGGAGCGGAGCTGGAGCTGCCGGTCACCGCGCTGAAGGACCGCTCGATCCACGTCCACTTCCCGGCCGGCGCCGTGCCCAAGGACGGCCCCTCGGCCGGTGTGACGCTGACGACCGCGCTGGCCTCGCTCCTGTCGGGCCGCCAGGTCCGCGGCGACGTGGCCATGACCGGCGAGATCTCGCTCACCGGGCGGGTCCTGCCGATCGGCGGCGTCAAGCAGAAGCTCCTGGCGGCGCACCGGGCGGGCATCACCACGGTGCTCATCCCGGCCCGCAACGAGCCCGACCTGGACGACGTGCCCGAGGAGGTGCGCGGCGAGCTGACCATTCACACGGTCAGCGACGTGCGCGAGGTCCTCGACATCGCCCTGACCCCGGCCCAGGTCGCCTCCACGGTCGCGGCCTGACATCCGGCCCGCCCCGCCGCATCCCCTTCGGGGGGCACGGCGGGGCGGTCGCAGTCGCCGAGCGGGTCACCTCAGATCCGCACCTTCCGGCCCAGTGACCTAGATCACGCCGAGAGCCGGAATAGGAGGTGCGCCGGGGGACGTTGGCACGGGCATGAACGAGGCATACGCGAACGACCTGGGCGCCCGAGGCGTCATGTGTTGTCGCATGCGTATGGGGCGAATGTGCGCCATGGGCTGTCAGGCCCGCTGAGCAATCCCCGACCCGTTCCTCCTCCGATAGGTCGCTCATGATCGCCCCTGTTTTCGTGCTGCGCAGGCTGAGCCATCTGCCCTACCACCCGGGCATGCACTGAGCCCTTCGGGCTCTCTCGACGATGGCGTTGTCGGTCCAGCGGCGTGGCCGCTCTCTTCGGTGGGGATTCTTTCGTGATCCAGGCGTCCGGCCTGCGTAAGTCGTACGGTGAGACCGTCGCTCTCGACGGCGTCGACCTGCACGTACGCGAAGGCGAGATCTACGGCGTGCTCGGCCGGAGCGGCGCCGGCAAGAGCACTCTGCTGCGCTGCGTCAACCTGCTCGAACGGCCCGACCAGGGCACGGTCAGCGTCGCCGGGCAGGACCTGACCGCGCTGCGGAGCGGCGAGCTGAACCTCGCCCGCCAGCGCATCGGCATGATCCACCAGCACTTCGCGCTGCTCTCCTCGCGCACCGTCGCGGCGAACGTGGCCTTCCCCCTTGAGATCATGGGCGTCGCCCGGGCCGAGCGCGAACGCAGGGTCGCGGAGCTGCTCGACCTCGTGGGCCTCGGCGGCCGGGGCGGTGACCGCCCGCACCAGCTGTCCGGCGGCCAGAAGCAGCGCGTCGGCATCGCCAGGGCCCTCGCCGGCAACCCCGCCGTGCTGCTGTCGGACGAGGCCACCTCCGCGCTCGATCCGGCCACCACCCAGTCGATCCTGGACCTGCTCAAGCGCCTCAACGCCGAGCTCGGGCTGACGATCCTGCTGATCACCCACGAGATGCACGTGGTCAAGAGCGTCTGCGACTCGGTCGCCATCATGGCCGGCGGCCGCGTCGAGGAGTCGGGCTCCATCGCCGGCCTGATCAGGACGCCCGGATCGCGGCTCACCAGGGAGATCTTCCCGCTGCCCGAGCCGGCGCCGGCGGGGTCGGTGACGCTCACCTTCACCGGCGAGCCGCAGCGGCCGGTGGTGTCGGACCTGGTGCGCAAGTTCGACGTCGAGGTCAGCATCCTGGGCGGCTCGATCGAGGACCTCGCGGGAGAGGCCGTCGGCCGGCTGCGCGTCGCCCTCACCGGGGAGACCGCCCCCGCGCTGGCCTACCTGCGCGAGCGCGGCCTGCTGGTGGAGGTGGCCGCATGACCTGGGACGAGATGGCGCCGCTGCTGTGGGAGTCGACCTGGCAGACGGCCCTGATGGTCGGCTGGTCCACGCTGTTCACCGTGCTGTTCGGGCTGCCGATCGGCGTGGCGCTGGTGGTGTTCGACCAGGGCGGGCTGCGGCCCCTCCCGGTGCTGAAGTCCGTGCTGGGCGTCGTCGTCAACATCGGCCGGTCGCTGCCGTTCATCGTGCTGATGATCGCCATCATCCCGTTCACCCGGCTGGTCGTCGGCACCACCATCGGGACCGCCGCCGTGGTCGTCCCGCTCACCGTCGGCGCGGTGCCGTTCTTCGCCCGGCTCGTCGAGGCCGCCCTGCGCGAGGTCGGCGCGGACGTGGTCCAGGCGGCCCAGGCCATGGGCGCGGGCCGGACGGCGATCGTCCGGAAGGTGCTGCTGCCCGAGGCGATGCCCGGGCTGGTGGCCGGGCTGACCGTCACCGTCGTCGCGCTCATCGGCTACTCGGCGATGGCGGGGACCGTCGGCGGGGGAGGGCTGGGTGACCTGGCCGTCAGGTACGGCTACCAGCGGTTCGAGACCCTGCTCATGATCGTGACCGTGGTGCTGCTGGTCGTGATCGTGCAGCTGATCCAGAGTCTGGGCGACGCGGTCGCCCGGCGTCTATCGCATAAGTAAGTAAGGAAAATCATGAAAATTCGTGCCATCGTGGGCGCTGCCGCTCTGTCGCTGTTGCTCACCGCGTGCGGAGCGTCGCAGTCCGCCACCACCCCGGCGGCGGAGTCCGCGGACACCGTGCTCAAGGTGGGCGCCACCCCGGTCCCGCACGCCGAGATCCTGAACTTCGTCAAGGACAACCTCGCCCCGGCCGCCGGGCTGAAGCTCGAGGTGATCGAGTTCACCGACTACGTGCAGCCGAACGTGCAGCTCGGCGAGGGCCGGCTGACCGCCAACTTCTTCCAGCACAAGCCCTACCTGGACGACTTCAACGCCTCCAAGGGCACCGAGCTGAGCTTCGCCACCCCGGTCCACCTGGAGCCGCTCGGCCTCTACTCCAGGAAGGCGGCAGACCTGGCCGCGCTGCCCGAAGGCGCCACCGTCGCCGTGCCCAGCGACGCCACCAACCTGGGCCGTTCGCTCAAGCTGCTCGCCGACAACGGCGTGATCACGCTGAAGGAGGGCGCCGGCACCTCGGCGACCGAGCGCGACGTGGCCGGCAACCCGAAGAAGCTCGCCTTCAAGCCGCTGGAGGCCGCCCAGCTGCCGCGCTCCCTGGATGACGTCGACGCCGCGGTGATCAACGGCAACTACGCCATCGAGGCCGGTCTCAAGCCGGCGTCGCAGGCCCTGGCGCTGGAGAAGACCGAGGCCAACCCGTACGTCAACGGGCTGGTCGTGCCGGCCGGGCACGAGCAGGACGCCAACATCGTGACCCTCGGAAAGCTCCTCCAGGACCAGAGAGTCAAGGATTTCATCCAGCAGAAGTATGAAGGTTCTGTGATCCCCGCAGAATGATGTTGAAAATGCGGACAAGATCGGAAAAAGCCCTATATCAGGGGCGATAGCGCAATTAAAGCGAAATGTAAGCGGGTGGCAATCCCCTCGGCATACCAATGCGGGGACAGCAAAACCTCTCCCGAGGAGGACCCAAGTGCGACTCGTTTCGCGCATCCTGATCGGCGCCGCCGCCGCTGCCTCAATGGTGGCCGTCGGCGCGCCCGTCGCCGCCAACGCGGCGACCACGTCCGCAGCAAACGCGACAACCGCCACGGCCCCCACCTCGTCGCCCTACTTCGAGGACGACTGGGGGCCCTATTTCTCCAGCGACCACAAGGCCAAGGCCGAGGGCCACGTCACCGTGGACAAGCAGGCCTACAAGCACTGGTACTGGAAGACCTACGTCGTCAAGCACAAGGTGTGCAAGGCCGGCAAGTCCGGCGACAAGAAGGTGTGCAAGGTCGTCTTCAAGAAGCACAAGAAGCGTGCGTGGGTCTGGAAGCACCGCTACGTCTTCACCGTCGACAGCACCCTCTACAACAACAAGTGGTGGGGCAACAAGAAGTGCGCATGGGAGACCTTCAAGGTCGTGAACCACGACGGTCACGCGTACTTCAAGAGCTTCCGCAACTGCGAGAAGTTCCCGGCCCACTACTCGTTCTCCGGTAAGGACGCCGCCCACATCTACGTGGACGTGAGCAGGGGTCACTTCGGCGGCCCGAGTGGTCACCACTCCGGCTGGAAGGACGTTTACCACGCCGCTCCCTGACCGGGTCTGACGGAATCGCGATCTCGACGGTGAGGTCGCGATTTCGTCGTGCCCGGATACCCTGGCGCCCGGCGAGGCGACCGAATAGTGTTCGGTTCATGCATCCGGGAGCCATCGCAGCAGTAACCCCAGACAAGCCCGCTGTGATCATGGCGGGCTCCGGCCAGGTCGTCACATATCGCCAGCTCGACGAGGAATCGAACCGGCTGGCCCACCTGTTCCGCGACGCGGGCCTGCGGCCCGGTGACCATATCGCCTTCATGCTGCCCAACCACCCCCTCTTCCTGGCCATCGCCTGGGGAGCGCACCGCGCCGGCCTGTACTACACGGCGATCAGCTCCCGGCTGCGGACGGACGAGCTCGCTTACATCGTGAGCAACTGCGGCGCCCGGGTGTTCATCTCCAGCGCGAGCCTGGCCGACGTCGCCGCGTCCGTCACCGCGGCCACGCCGGGCGTCGAGCTGCGGTTGATGCTCGACGGCATCGCCGAGGGCTTCGAGTCCTACGAGGAGGCGGTGGCCGGCCGGCCCGTGACGCCGATCGCCGACGAGTGCCAGGGCGCCGACATGCTCTACTCCTCGGGCACCACCGGCCAGCCCAAGGGGGTCAAGCCGGTCCTGTCGCAGGCCCCGATGTCGGAACCGGGCCTGCTGCTCCAGCTCATCACGGGGTTGTTCGCGCCGACGGCCGACAGCGTCTACCTGTCGCCCGCTCCGCTCTACCACGCGGCGCCGCTGCGCTACTGCATGACGTTCCAGCGGCTCGGCGCGACGGTCGTGGTGATGGAACGTTTCGATCCCGAGCAGTACCTGGAGCTGGTGCAGCGGTATCGGGTGACGCACTCGCAGCTGGTGCCGACCATGTTCATCAAGATGCTCAAGCTGCCCGAAGAAACACGGAAAAAGTACGACATCTCGTCGCTTCAGTGCGCCATCCACGCGGCCGCCCCCTGCCCGGTCCCGGTCAAGCGACAGATGATGGAGTGGTGGGGCCCGATCGTCCACGAGTACTACGCGGGCACCGAGGGCAACGGCTTCCTGTACGCCGGCCCCCAGGAGTGGCTCGCACACCCCGGCACCGTCGGCCGATCGCTGTTCGGCACCGTGCACATCTGCGACGAGGAGGGCGACGACCTGCCGCCCGGCGAGCAGGGGACGATCTACTTCGAGAGCGGCAGCAGCTTCGAGTATCACGGCGACCCCGACAAGACCCGCTCGGTCCAGGACCCCAAGGGCAGAGGCTGGACCACCCTCGGCGACATCGGCTACCTGGACGCCGACGGCCTGCTCTACCTGACCGACCGCCGCTCGTACATGATCATCTCCGGTGGCGTGAACATCTACCCCCAGGAGGCCGAGAACCTCCTATCGGTCCACCCCAAGGTCGCCGACGTGGCCGTCATCGGCGTGCCGGACGAAGAGATGGGCGAGCAGGTCAAGGCCGTGGTGCAGCCGATGCCGGAGGCCGAGGCCGGGCCGGAGCTGGAGGCCGAGCTGATCGCCTACTGCCGCGAGCACCTGGCCCACTACAAGTGCCCCAAGTCGGTCGACTTCCGCGACGAACTGCCCCGCCACCCCACGGGCAAGCTCTACAAGCGGCTGCTGCGCGACGAATACTGGCCCGCCAGGGCATAGCCGGCCGGCACGGAGGGCGTGGAGGGTCACGCCGTCTCCTCGCCCTCCGCCCGGTCCGGCCCGTGCGGCTCGGCGAGCTCCACGATCTCCTCCCGGTGCACCTTCCGCCGCCCGATGTGGCCGGTCTCACACCGAAACGGCAGGCGTTCCTCCCGCCTGTGACCGGTCGCCCACCAGCGGTGATAAAGCGCGCGTCAGGCGTCTCACGAACCTTCGATCATCGCCTTAACGTGCACTTACACGCGCCTTGGCACTCTTGAGTCATCGGGACTTGAGGAGAACGAGATGAACGCGAACGAGCCTCGCGAGCAGGGCACCGGCGGCTGGAGCCAGTTCGGCGACACACCGCCCTCCGCCGGGGGCTTCCCCCGGCGCGACACCGTCATCATGCAGCAGCCCCCACCCCCACCCCCGCCTTCGCCCAGGAAGCCGGGCGTCTCCGCGGGGCGGAAGGCCATCGCCGGGCTGGCCCTGGCCGCCATGGCGATCGGCGGCGGCGCCGTGGGGGCCGTCGTCGCCACCTCGTTCCAGGACGACCGCGTGGCCTCCGCGCCGGGTCCGGTCTTCAAGCAGGCGGGCAACCAGCTCACCGTCGCCGAGGTCGCGGAGAAGGTGCAGCCGTCGGTCGTGATGATCCAGGGCAGCACCGGCGAGGGCTCCGGCGTGGTGCTGTCGGACGACGGGCTCATCCTCACCAACAACCACGTGGTCGCGGGAGCCGGGCAGGGCGGCGGTCAGATGACCGTCAAGTTCAGCGACGGCAAGACGGCCAAGGCCTCGGTCGTGGGCACCGACCCGGCCACCGACCTCGCGGTCATCAAGGCGGAGGGCATGTCGGGGCTGATCGCCGCGACGCTCGGCGACAGCGACCAGCTCAAGGTCGGCGACGCCGTCCTGGCCATCGGCAGCCCGCTCGGCCTCGACGGATCGGTCACCGCGGGCATCGTCAGCGCGCTGGACCGCACGCTCACCGTCGGCGGCGAGCAGGAGCAGCAACTGCCGCCCGGCTGGGGCCAGCGCGGTCAGGCGGGCCAGGCCACCACGATCGGCGGCGCCATCCAGACGGACGCGGCGATCAACCCCGGCAACTCCGGCGGCGCCCTGGTCGACGCCGCGGGCCGGCTGATCGGCATCAACACCGCCATCGCCACCGGTGGCGGCACCGGCAACATCGGGGTCGGCTTCGCGATCCCCATCAACACCGCCAAGCAGGTGTCGGACCAGCTCATCAGCAGCGGCAAGGTCAGCCACGCGTTCCTCGGGGTGAGCGTCACCGACGCCTCCGGCGACGTGCCCGGCGCGCTCATCCGTCAGGTGACCGCCGGAAGCCCGGCGGAGAAGGCGGGACTGAAGCAGGGAGACCTCATCACCAAGATCGGTGACAAGGCGGTCGACGGCGGGGACACGGTTGTTGGGCAGGTCAGAGGTTTCAAAGTGGGCCAACAGGTACAGATCTCATATATGAGGGACGGTCGGACGAGTAACGTCACCGTCACCCTCGAAGAGAAGAAATAACAGGACCCCCTCACGGACGGGTGTGCCGTCGAGATCGCTGCGGACTTGGCGGCACACCCCCCGTTTCCGGCGTTCTCATCGCGGCGGAAGAGACGTACCGGCCGGCAGGAGCTGCCGGCGCATACGGCTCCCGACTGTGGCCATCACCGGGCCGGCCCCCGTTCGTGCGTTCCCTGACCGTTCGATCCCGGCTTGACCTTGCCGTTACGTCAACATCTACCGTCATGGACGAGCCGGAAGAACCGGCACGGTGATGGGCGGGGGACGGGTGAGCAGGCCATGGCATGGTCGATCGCACAGGTGGCGCGGATGTCGGGAGTGTCGTCAAGGACCCTGCGCCACTATGACGAGATCGGGCTGCTGACACCGGCTTGGGTGGGCGGCAACGGCTATCGCCACTACGAGGAGGATCAGCTGCTGCGGTTACAGCAGATCCTGGTGCTGCGGGAGCTCGACCTCGGTCTCGCCGAGATCAAGGAGATCGTCGACCGGCACACCGACCCGGTGGCGGCGTTGCGCGAGCATCACCAGCGGCTGCTGGGTGAGCGCGACCGGCTGGACGCGGTGGCCCGCATGGTGGCTCGCACCATCGCCGAACTCCAGGAGAACAACGGGAAGGGTGACATGTCCAAAATCAGTAGGCCGGAGAATCTGTTCGAGGGGTTCGACGGGGCGCGGTACGGCGCGAAGGCCCGCGAACGGTGGCCGGAGCATTGGGAGCGGTCCGGGCAGCAGGAGCTCCTGGACACCCTGACTCCGCAGGAGATCGACCGCATGCAACAGGAAGCGACGGCGGGAATGATCCGGATGGCCGAGCTCATGGCCGCCGGCACACCCACCGACGATCCTGCGGTTTTCGCCGAGCTCGACGCTCACTACCGGCACATGACCCGATTCTGGACGCCGACCGCGGTGGAATACGCCCACCTGGGCCGGATGCAGGTCGACGACGAGCAGTTCAGGGCGAACTACGAGCGGATCGCCGAGGGCCTCGCCGAGTACATGCGCGACGCCATGGCCGCATACGCGCACGCCCGGTTGAGCTGAACCTCGCCGGATGAGGTTTGAAGGAGCTGCAGATCCTTCAAACCCGATCGCCATCCGGCCGCTACGGCGCTGAGGTCAGGCGAACCGGCGGCCCTCGTCGCGCCGGTACGCCCAGACCGCCGCCACCGCCGCGGCCACCGTCCACACCGCGAGCATGACCAGACCGACCGTGTCGGCGGCGGTCCCGGTGGTGGCGCTCCAGACCAGCTCGACCGCGCCGCGGCTCGGCACGTACAGCGAGATGGTCTGGACGAAGTCCGGCATCATCTGCGGCGGCAGGAACAGCCCGCCCAGGATGCACATGGGGAAGAACAGCAACTGCGACACCGCGATCGCCGCCTTGGACGGCAGTACGAAGCCGATGAACAGCCCGATCAGCATGAACGGGACGGATCCGGCCAGCAGGGCGGCGACGCCCATCAGCAGCCGTGGCCAGGTGATCGCCGCCTCGGTGAACAGGGCCGCGATGACCAGCACCGGGATCACCGCGACCACCATGATCGCCATGGTGGTGATGATCCGCCCGGCGAAGCGCGGCAGCGGACCGGCGGGCAGGGTGCGCAGGTAGGGGTTCCACGGCTGCTCACGGTCCTGGGAGACCGTGATGCTCAGCCCGATCAGGGCGGCCGAGATAGCGCCGATCATCATCATCGCCCCCGTCGCCCGGGTCGCGGCGGTGGGATCGTCCGCGGCGAACGGCACCACGAACGCCAGCATCGACGCCGCCGGGAAGAAGGCGCTCGCGACCCAGCTGATCGGGATCCGCATCTGCTCCAGCACCTGATAGCGGGTGTGGACGAGGATCAGGTCAGACACGCGTGCTCTCCTTCGACGTGATGGCGAGGAAGGCCTCCTCGAGGGTGGTCGGCCTGATCTCGAGCCCGGAGAACGGCGTGCCGCTCCGCACCAGCTCGACGACCAGCCGATCGGGGTCGGTGGTGACCAGGTGGGTCCGGCCGTCGTCGTGCTCGACGCCCAGGACGCCCGGCAGCTCGGGCAGGGCGCCGGCGTTCAGCGAGACGCGCCGCACGCCCACCATGTCGCGCACCGCCCGGACGGTGTCGTCGGCCAGGACACGGCCGTGGCCGACGACCACCACGCGCTGGGCGAGGGCCTCGATCTCCTCCAGGTAGTGACTGGTGAGCAGGACAGTGCCGCCGTCGTCGTGGAAGGCCCTGATGCCGTCCCACAGGGCGCGCCGGGCCTCCACGTCGAGCCCGGTGGTGGGCTCGTCGAGGAACACCATCTTCGGCCGGCCGGCGAACGCCAGCGCCACCGCCAGCCGCCTCCTCTGCCCGCCGGACAGGCCGCCGACCTGGCGCTTGATCAGGTCCTGCAGCCCGAACCGTTCCAGCAGCTCCGGTGTGCCGACCCGGTCCGGGAAGTGCGCGGAGACGAAGTCGGCGATCTCGCCGACCCGCAGCACCTCCGGCAGGCCGGTCTCCTGCGGGGTGACTCCGATGTTCCGCCGGATCAGCGGATCGAGAGGGGAGCCGCCGAACAGCTCGACCGTGCCGGAGGTGGGCCGGCGCAGGCCCACGAACAGGTTGATGAGCGTGGACTTGCCTGCTCCGTTGGGTCCGAGCAGGCCGACCAGCTCGCCCGCGCGGATGTCGATCGAGACCCGGTCGAGCGCGAGCACACCGCCGTAGCGGCGGGTGACCTCTGCCGATCTGGCGAGGACGGTCATTGCGTGCCTCCAGCGGTGTCGAGCAGGGCCCGGATGGCCCTGGTGTAGTCGTCGAAGGCCAGCCGTCCGCGTTTGGTCAGCGAGACGTACGTGACGGGGGTGCGGCCTTTGTGGGTCTTGGTGATCTGGACGTAGCCGGCGTCCTCGAGCTTGGTGAGGTGGACGGACAGGTTGCCGGCGGTCATGCCGAGCAGGTCCTTGAGCGCCGGGAAGGCCATCTCGTTGCCGTCGGCCAGCGTGCTGAGGGCGGCGACCACCCGCAGCCTGGCCTGAGCGTGGATCACCGGATCCAGCTCGGGCAGCGGGCCCTCGGCTGTCAAGGCCGCCGCCGGAACCACAGGCCGGCCACGATGAACCCGCCACCCAGCAGCACGGCGGTCAGCAACGCGTGCCATCCCGGCCCGAGCAGGACGCCGATCGCGTCGACGGCCACCACCCAGGCGCCGACGAAGAACATCCGCCAGTCCAGCCAGATCGCGCCGCCGGCCATGTAGAGGATCCCGACCACCAGTAGGGACGCGCCCGCCCAGACGAGCCCGGTCTCGGCCGGCGGCAGCAGGGGGGAGATCCGGGTCGCGATGACCGCCACCAGGAGGAACCCGGCGAACCACGTGTAGCCGTACATCATTCCGCGGGCGGAGTTGTCGCCGCGGGTCTGCCCGCTCATCTTGACGATCCCGTAGGCGGCCACGGCTCCGGCCAGCACCTGCGCGCCCATCAGCACGGCCAGCGCGTGTGTCTCGGTGATCGGCGCGTACGGTCTGCCGTCGAGCCCGTAGTGCAGGAAGAACGCGGTGAAGCCGAGCGCCCAGGCGACGCCCCACGGCACGTACTGCAGCAGCGGGTCGCCTCTGAGCCGCTTGACGGTGTCGGCTCGCTGCCGCTCGATGAGGCGGAGCGTCTCCTCGGGACTGGGTGCCCGCTCGTTCTCGTCTACCATCGCAACCTCTCTCATCGCCAAACTAGTTTGTACTTTAAACCAGCTTGCGACGTCAACACAAGCCCGATGGGCTTCAGGTTGCGGGACCGGCCGCTCAGCGCCTGGTCAGGACCTCGGACTCCCACAGATCGCGGTAGTAGCCCGGCTCGGCGACCAACCGGTCGTGGTGGCCGCGCTGGATCACGCGCCCCTCCTCCAGCACGATGATCTCGTCCACCCGTTCCAGGCCCCTGAGCCGGTGGGTGACGAGCAGTGTGGTGCGGTCGTGGGTCGCGTCGAGCAGGTCGGCCATGAGGCCGTCGGCCGTCGCCTCGTCGAGCGCTTCGGCGGGCTCGTCCAGCAGCAGCACCGGCGGGTCGTACAGCAGGGCCCGGGCGAGGGCCAGCCGCTGCAACTGGCCGCCGGACACGGTCCGGCCGTCCTCGCCGAGCTCGGTGTCCCAGCCCGTGCGCTCGACCCAGTGTTCCAGCCGTGCCTCCCGCACGGCCCGCGTCAGCCCGGCCTCGTCGGCCTCGGGCCCCGCCAGGCGCAGGTTGTCGCGCAGGGTGGTCTGGAAGATGTACGGATCCTGGGTGAGACCGGTCATCAGGGTCCGGACGTCGTCGGAGGCCAGCTCGCGGATGTCGGTGCCGTTGACGCGGACGTCGCCCGACTCCGGCTCGGCCAGCCGCATCAGGGCGGCCAGCAGCGTGCTCTTGCCCGCCCCGCTCGGCCCCACGAGCGCCACGCGCCTGCCGGGGCTCAAGGTCAGCGACACCCCGTCGACGGCCGGCCGCCCCCGCGTGCCCGGATGGCGCACCACCAGGTCCTTGACCTCGACGGTGAGGGGCGCCGACGGGACGGGAGCGGGGGAGGGAGGCTCGGTGACGGCGGGACTCGCGGCTCGGACGTCCTTCAAGCGGCGCAGAGCCGCCGTGATGCCCGCCATCCGCTCACCCGCCGCGGCCAGCGGCAGCACCGGTTCGAACGACACCAGCGCCGTGAGCGCGAGGACGGCCATGGCCACGCTGCCCACGCCCGCGCCCTGGGCGAGCAGGACGATGGCCGCGACCGTGACCCCTTGCGTGAGCATGCCGCCCGCCAGGGCGAGGGCGTGCACCCGGGCCTGGCGGCGTTCGAGCGCGGCCAGCGCCGTGTCGGCCTCCTGGGCCTCGGCCAGCGCGTGGCCGCCGGCGCCGTACGCGGCCAGGTCGGCCGAGCCGTGCACGAGGTCGGCCACCCGGCCGGCCAGCGCCGCCCGCGCCGGGGCGATCCTGGCCGACCCTCGATGGGCCGCGGTGGCCGTGACCGCGGGCAGCACCACACCCGCCACGGCCAGCCCGGCCACCAGGGCCAGCGCGGCGACCGGCAGCACGATCACCCCGATGACGACGGCCGCCAGAGCGGTGAGCGCGGCCGCCGCGGCCGGCAGCAGGCACCGGACGAGCAGATCCTGCACGGCCTCGGTGTCGTCGACCATCCGGCTCAGCAGGTCGGCGCCGCCGTGCCGGGGCCGCTGAGGCGCGATGAGCGACTCGTAGAGGCGTTCGCGGGTGCCGGCCTGGGCACGCAGCGCCACGTCGTGGCCGGTGAGCCGTTCGGCGTAGCGCAGGACGCCCTTGCCGGTGGCGAACGCCCTGGTCGCCACGATCGCCACGCTGAGCGCGGTCAGCGGCGGCTGCTCGGCGGCCCGTGTGATCAGCCACGCGGCGGCGGCGATCAGCCCCAGCCCGGCGAGGTCGGCGCCGGCGCCCGCGAGCACGGCCCACCCGAGCCGGATCCCCATCCGCCGCTTCATCGCACGCTCCCCAGGTCGGCCGCGGTGTCGGAGACGAGCCGGCCCTCGTGCACGCGGACGACGCGGTCGGCGAGGTCGATCATGGCGGGGCGGTGGGCGACGATGATCGCCGTGCGGCCCCGGCTGAGATCGGCGGTCGCCGCCACCACGGCCGCCTCGCTGCGGCCGTCCAGCCGGGCGGTCGGCTCGTCCAGAAGCAGCACCGTGGCGTCCGGCCGGCAGAAGGCGCGGGCCAGCGCGATGCGCTGGCGCTGGCCCGCCGACAGGTTGGCGCCCCGCTCGCCCACCTGCGTGTCGTAGCCCTCGGGGAGCCCCCGGACGAACTCGTCCGCGTGAGCCGCCGTGGCGGCCTGCCGTACCTCCTCCAGGGAGGCCGTGGGGGCGCCCAGGCGGATGTTGCCGGCCACCGAGGTGGTGAAGAGGTGCGGGCGCTGGGGGACGAACGCCAGCGACGCCCGCCAGGCGTCGAGGTCGAGGTCATGCAGGTCGGTCTCGCCGACCAGCACCCGGCCCTGCGAGGGACGCACGAAGCCGAGGATGAGGTGCAGCAGGGTGCTCTTGCCGCCGCCGCTCTCGCCCACCAGGGCGACGTGCTCGCCGGGCTCGATCGTGAGGGTGACCTGCTCCAGCGCGGCGTCGTCACGGCCGGGATAACGGACGGTGACGTCGTCCAGGTGGATCCGCGGGGCGCCGGCCGGCCGCGCGCCCGCCTCCACCCGGCCCCCACGCCTCCCGTCCGGCCGCGGCGGCGGCGCGGACGCGGCATCACGCGCGACGAGGGGTGTGGCGTCGGATGTGGTGGGCTCGGTGTCCGGGGTGCGATCGAGGACGGTGAAGGCCGCGTCGGCGGCGGCCACCCCCTCCATCGAGGCGTGGAAGCGCGTGCCCATCATGCGCAGCGGCAGGTACGCCTCGGGCGCCAGCAGCAGCACCAGCAGCGCGGTCGTCAGGTCGAGCGAGCCGCCCAGCAGCCGCAGCCCGATCGGCACCGCCACCAGCGCGAGCGACAGCGACGCGCACAGCTCCAGCACGAGCGACGACAGGAACGCCACCCGCAGCGTGCGCATGGTGGCCGAGCGGTGCGCGTCGGCCACCTGCCGGATGACCGTCGCCTGGTAGCGGGCCCGGCCGAAGGCGCGCAGCGTGGGCAGGCCGCGCACCACGTCGAGGAAGTGGCCGCCGAGCCGGGACAGCGCGTGGAACTGGCGCTCGGTGACGGCCTTGGTCGTCATGCCCACCAGCGCGCCGAAGATCGGGATCAGCGGCAGCGTCACCAGCACGATGATCGCGCTGGCCAGATCGGCCGCGAACAGCCGGACGAGCACCGCGACCGGCACCACCGCGGCGACGGCGATCGCGGGCAGGTAGCCGGTCAGGTAGGGGTCGAGCCCGTCGAGGCCGCGCCCGGTGAGCGTCACCAGCTCGCCCGAGCGGTGGCCGGTCAGCCGGGCGGGGCCGAGCTCCTGGAGCCGGGCCAGCAGCCGGTGCCTGAGCGCCGACTTCACGCCCGTGGCGGTGTGGCCGGCGAACACGCCCTGTGTCCAGGCGAGCAGCGCCCGCAGGCCCACCACGGCGACCAGGCCGGCCAGCGCCGTGACGGCGAACCGGCCGGACAGCACCCCGGCCAGCAGCTCGGCCTGGACGAGCACGAGCAGGCCCGCCAGCACGGCCGCCGCCAGCGTGACGGCCAGGTGGCGGCGGACCGCCCGTTCGGCCCGCATCAGGTGCAGAAGATCTTTGTGCACGTGCCCTCAGAAGAACGACGGAATCCGGTCGGCGTCCTTTCCCGGGCGGAAGGTGCGCCATACCCATACTTGCGCGGCGACCATCACGGGCGCGAACGGCAGGACCATGATGCTGAGCACACTAAGCGTAGTCCCCGGCGCGCTGTGCTCCAGCAGGTACGGCACGCCGCCCGCGAGCACGACGACGGCGGGGAACGCCGCGGCCGCCCCGGACAGCAGCAGGTCGCGGCCCGAGCGGGAGACTCCGGCCGTGCCGGGCGCCCGCCATCCCAGGAACGTCCAGCCGTGCCAGGCGAACAGCAGCGTCATCACCACGCCCAGCAGCAGCCCCAGCGGGTGCAGCGGTGACGAGCCGGGCCCCGCGGCGACGGCGTGCAGGGCGAGGCCCCAGCCGAACGAGAGCACCAGCGAGCCGAGCGTGATCATCAGGTCCCAGAACCGCCGCCAGCCCGCGCCGTCGATCCGGCGCCGGAACCACAGACCGGCGTCCCGTGTGATCCAGCCCAGCAGCATGGCCACCACCAGCGGGTACAGCCCGAACAGGATCTCCCCTTCGAGCGTCGGGTAGACGCCGAAGAGCGCGCCGGCCAGCGCCACCAGCCACACCTCGTTGGCCAGCACGTACGGCGCCATGGCGGCGACCATGCGGTCGCGGCCCTCCTGGGTCCTGCCGAGCACCGGCATCAGCAGCCCGACGCCCAGGTCGAAGCCTTCCAGCGCGAAGTAGCCGGCCAGCAGCAGCGCGAAGACGGCGAACCAGATCAGTTCCATTTCCGGGTCTCCTAGAGGCTCAGCGCGGGGGCGCGCTGGTCGTCGGCGGCGCCGAGGGCGAGGTCGCGCGGGCCGCGCCTGACCGTCCTGGCGATGAGCACGTAGTCGGTGACCGCGAGCAGCCCCAGCACGACGGTGAAGCCGGTCAGCGAGGTGGTGATCATGCCCGTGGTCAGTCCGGGGGACATGGCGTCGGCCACGGTGAGCCGCTCCCAGATCATCCACGGCTGCCGCCCCATCTCCCGGGCCAGCCAGCCGAGGATGGCCAGCGCGAACGGCAACGGCGTCAGGGCGATGAGCAGCGGATGGGTCCACCGCCAGCGCGGCAGCACGCGGATCAGCGGCAGCATGAAGAAGAGCACGACGAGGGAGAGCAGGTCGCCGCCCCCCATCATCAGCCCCAGCGGCACCCCGGCCGCGCCGTTGTCGAACTTGCCGTCCTGGATGCCGCCGAACTGGGCGTAGCCGAAGGCCACGGTGAGGATGATGCCGATCGAGGCCATGACGACGCCGGTGCGCAGCGAGGTGGTGAAGAACTCCGTCTCCTCGGTACGGCGGCGCAGCTGGTAGGCGCTGGCCCCGACCAGCACCATGGCCCCGGTGAACAGCCCGGCCCCGATCACGTGCGGGAACGAGAAGATCAGCGTCTTGTTGGTGAGCAGCGCGCCGATGTCGGCCAGTTCCATTCGGTCGCCCCTGACCACCGCCCCGGCCGGGTTCTGCAGGAAGGAGTTGGCCACCATGACGTAGAAGGCGCTGGCGTAGGCCGTGGCCGTCACCAGCCAGATGCAGGCCACGTGCAGCCACTTCGGCAACCGCCCCCAGCCGAAGATCCACAGTCCGAGGAACGTCGACTCCAGGAAGAACGCCACTAGCGTCTCCATGGCCAGCGGAGCCCCGAACACGTCACCCGCGTAGTGGGACAGCCCGCTCCACGACAGCCCGAACTGGAACTCCATCACCAGCCCGGTGACGATGCCCAGCGCGTAGTTGATGACGTAGATCTGGCCCCAGAACCGGGTCATCCGCTGGTGCGCCGCCCTGCCGGAGAGCGCCCAGCGAGTGTGCATGATCGCCACGAGCGGCGCCAGCCCCAGCGTGAGCACGACGAACAGGAAGTGCAGGCTTCCCGTCACCGCGAACTGTAACCGGGCCAGGTCGAGCACGTCCATCAAGTCAACTCCCTAGTTGCGTCTGCCTACATATAGGGAGTCTACATATAGACTGTCTACATGACGCGCGATTGCCTAGGATCGAGGCCATGAACCCTGACGCGCTCCGCGGTCACATGGACGCCCTCCTGCTGTCCGTGATCGAGGACGAGCCGCTGCACGGCTACGCCATCATCGAGGCGCTGCAGGAGCGGAGCGGAGGAGCGCTCAGCGTGCCGACGGGCACGGTCTATCCGGCGCTGCGCAGGCTGGAGCGCATCGGCCACCTGACCAGCGAGTGGGCCACGGTCGGCGGGCGCAGGCGGCGCACCTACCGGCTGACCGGCTCCGGCAGGAAACACCTGGAGGAGGAGCGCTCGGCGTGGCACGAGTTCGCCAGCACGATCGGAAACGTGCTGCGGCCCGGAGTCAGGCCGGCCGGGTGAGCCTGACGCAGCGGGCCGCCCCGTAGAGCTGCAGAGCCCAGGAGGCCGAGGTCAGCAGGTTGGCCAGCGCGAGGGGCGCGAAGTCGCCCACGCTGTGCGGCACGCTGGGGCCGAGGGTGAGCAGCAGGCCCAGCCCTCCGGTCACCGGGAGCGCGACCAGCACCACGATGCCCAGTGACCTCGTCACCAGGCGGGGCCCGCCGATCCAGCGGTTGCCGCGGCCCAAGGCGAAGAGCGCGAGCCCGCCGTAGACGCCGATGCCGAGCTGCGTGAGATCGAGCAGGAGCGAGACGGTGGAGTACCAATCGGGCCTGGCGGCCCAGGTGTCCGAGGCGACGGGGTAGAAGTGCCATAGCGCCGACCACATGAGCACGGTCACCGGCACGCTGAGGAAGATCAGGGTCGCGAGCCACCGCCCGGCCGTGGCCGTCAGCTCCCGCTGGTAGCCCGGCGCCACCTCGGCGACCTCGCCGAACTCGTGCACGGCCAGCCGTTCGGCCTCCAGGCGGTCCAGCCCCGCGGCCTGCAGGGCGTCGGCCGCGTCGGCCAGGCTGTCGCGGGCCTCGACGACCAGGTCGCGCTTGGGGCCGGGAGGGCCGGACAGCGCCCTGCCGAGGTCGGTCACGTAGTCGTCGATCACCATGCCCCCAAGTCTATGAAGCCGGCCCTTGGGGATCGATCAGGGTTTTCCCTGATTTACCAGGGATGCTTGATATGTAGGAAATTTCCTACATATAGTGGCCGGCATGCACATCTCATCGATCCTCACCGTGACCGTCCCCGTCGCCGACCAGGAGCGGGCGCTCGACTTCTACACCGGCGTGCTCGGCCTGGAGGTCCGCAGCGACAACCCCTTCCCGATGGGCAGATGGCTGACCGTCGCGCCCAAAGGCGCCGAGACCTCGCTCCTGCTCGCCTCCTGGTTCCCCGACATGGCGCCGATCGGCGGCCTCGTCGTCACCTCGCCCGACCTCGACGCGCTGGCGGCCCGGCTGCGCGAGCACGGCACGGCCGTCGAAGGGCCCGACGACCAGCCGTGGGGACGCCAGCTGCTGTTCCAGGACCCCTACGGCAACGGGTTCGTGGTCAGCCAGTCGTGACGGCCGACCACGTGTTCGCCGCGCTGGCCAGCCCGGCCCGGCGGGAACTGCTGCGCCTGCTGCTCGACGAGGGCGCGCAGCCCGCCGGCCGGCTGGCCGAGCGGTTCGACATGACCCGCCCCAGCGTCTCCGAGCATCTCAAGGTGCTCAGAGACGCGGGCCTGGTGGCCGAGACCCGCAGGGGCAGGGAACGGCACTACCGGCTGGAGCCGGCGCCGCTGATGGAGATCCGCGACTGGCTCACCCCGTACGAGCGCTTCTGGAGAGAGCGGCTCGCCGGCCTGAGCACGCTGCTCGACGAGATGGACGATGACGATGGCTGAGGACAATGGACGATGACGATGGTTGAGGACGATGGCTGAGGACCCGCGCGCGATCCGGCTCGACCAGTTCCTGGCGCATCCGCCCGCCAAGGTGTGGCGGGCGCTCACCGAGCCGGATCTGATCGCCCGCTGGCTGATGCCCAACGACTTCAGGCCCGAGGTCGGTCACCGCTTCACCTTCACCACGAAGCCGAGAAAGGCGGTGGGCTTCGACGGGATCGTCCACTGCCGGGTGCTGGAGCTGGAACGGGAGAAGCTGCTGAGGATCAGCTGGAGCGACGGCAAGGCCGCCGACTGGACCGTCACCTGGCGGCTGGAGCCGGAGGGCCACGGCACCCGGCTGTTCCTCGACCACGAGGGCTTCGACCCGGACGACGAGCTGCAGCAGATGTCGCGCAGGATCATGGGAGGCGGCTGGCGCTCGTCTCACATCCGAGCGTTCGCCGACGTCCTGGACACGCTCTAACGGGGGCGCACGGGGGCGGCCGGGCCGGCCCGGCCGGCCTCGGGGCGGCCGGTGGGCGCGGGCGGCAGCAGCAGCGCGCTCGCCGCGATGGCCGCCAGGATCATCACGTGCTGATCGTCCTTGGACGCGGCGCGTCGGGAGAACCAGCGCAACATCGGCCAGCGCATGTTCACCCGCACGCCGCGCGGGCTGAGCGCGTAGTGGCAGTCCTTGAGCCGCACTCCCGCCGGATGCGCCAGCCCGGCGAACCCGCACGCCGACAGGTCCAGCCCGAACAGGCTCAGGCTGGCCGCGTCGACCTGGCGCAGCGAGGTCACCGCCGAGTCGCCCCGTCCCGTCACCGTGGCGGGGCCGCGCAGGACCGCGCCCTCCAGGTCGGCCCGCGAGTCGGTGAGCCGCAGCGTGGTCGTCCCTGCCACCTCCACCCGCCGCAGGTTCACCCCGCAGCCCGCGACCGCCAGGTCCAGCATGCCGTCGGCGCGCGCCCGGGTGGCGGAGAACCTGCCGGTGGCGGAGAGGTAGGCGTCGGCGGCGAAGTGCGCGGCGTCGAACCCGGCGCTGCCGCTGACCTTGCGGAACGACACCGTGCGGCCGAACCGCGCGCCGCGGAAGGTCGCGCCGTGACCGAGCCTGGCGCCGTCGAAGGTGGCGTAGCCGTCGAACCTGGCCCGCTCGCACGACAGGCCGTGCCCGAAGGCCGCCTGGCTGAACAGCGCGTCGCGTGACATGACCGCCCGGTCGAGCGAGACGTGGCCGCGGACCCGGACGCCGTGGAAGGACAGCTCGCGGGCGAACCTGGCCCCGGCCAGCGACACGTTGCCCTCGAAGCGGGCGCCGAAGAACGAGGCCAGCCGGTCGAACCTGGCCTCGTCGAGCGACACGTCACCGGCGAACGTCACGCCCGCCAGCCGCACGTCTCCGGTGAACCGCGCGTGCTCCAGCCGGGTGCGGCCGGGCCGTCCGCCGGTCGCCTCGATCACCTGGGCCAGCAGGTCGCCGCCGAGCGCCGTGCCCCGCAGGTCGAGCGGACGGCCGGGGGACATCTGCGCCAGCGCGGCGGCGAGTTGTTCCAGGGACAGATGAGACAGGCAACGACCGTACGGCTGGCGCGCGATTCCCGTGCAGGTGGCCGAGTGCGCGCAGGTGACCCAGTCCATGGACTGGTCATACCCGGAATCGGTCCATGTCAAGGTTCGGTAATTTAAGGCTATATCTATATTTATGTAGAAACCTGTGACCGCTTCTGCGCCTAAAGTGCCGGTCATGCGCGTTTTATCCCGGGCCACCATCGCCGCGCTCGTCGTGGCCGCCCTCACCGCCACCCCCGCCGCCGCGGCGGCACCGGCCACCCCGTGCGACACCCCGCCGACCCACCGGATCGCGCAGGTGCAGGGGAGCGGCGACGCCACCCCCCTGGCCGGCCAGACGGTGCGGGTCGAGGGCGTCGTCACCGGCGACTTCCAGCGCGGCGACCAGCTGAGCGGGTTCTTCCTGCAGGACCCGAAGCCGGACGGCGACCCGAAGACCTCCGAGGGCCTGTTCGCGTTCGCCCGCGACACGGTCAAGGACGTCCGGCCCGGCGACCGGGTCATCGTGACCGGCCGGGCGACGGAGTTCAACGGCTGGACCGAGCTGTCGCCGGTGACCGCGGTGGACGTCTGCGGCGCGGGTGAGATCGCCCCGCTCCCGTACGCGCTGCCCTCCGACGGGCTGGAGCCCGTCGAGAACATGCTGCTCACCTTCCCGCAGCCGCTGACCGTCACCGAGCACTACAACCTGGGCCGATTCGGCGAGGTGACCGTCTCCTCGCACGGGCGGCTGTTCCAGCCGACCGACCGGCAGGGCGTGGACGCGGAGCTGAACCGGCGCCGTTCGCTGCTCGTCGACGACGGCTCGACCAGGCAGAACCCCGGGACCCTGCCGCCGATCGTGCGCACCGGCGACCTCGCCGCCGGCATCACCGGCGTGCTCGGCTACGGCTTCGACACCTACCGCCTGCAGCCCACCGAGCCGATCGCCTACCACGCCGCCAACCCGCGCCCGGCGCGGCCCTTCCCCGTGATCGGCAACGTCAAGGTGGCCTCGTTCAACACGCTCAACTGGTTCACCACCCTCGGCTCCCGCGGCGCGAACACCGAGGAGGAGCAGCGGAGGCAGCTGGCCAAGCTCGTGGCGGCGCTGAAGGGCCTCGACGCGGACGCGGTGGCCCTGATGGAGGTCGAGAACAACGGCCAGACCGCCCTGGGGGCCCTGGTGGACGCCGTCAACGCCGAGGTCGGGGCGGGCACCTACGCCGCGCTGGCGCACCCCTACCCCGGCACCGACGCGATCCAGGTCGGGCTCATCTACAAGCCCGGCAGGCTGAAGCCCGTGGGCGAGCCCCAAGCGTCGCAGGACCCGGTCTTCAGCCGGCCGCCGCTCATCCAGACGTTCCGCACAACGGCGGGCGGCCAGCCGTTCACCATGATCGTCAACCACCTCAAGTCCAAGGGCAGCTGCCCGGCGGGCGGCCCCGACGCCGACCAGGGCGACGGGCAGGGCTGCTGGAACGCCACCCGCGTCCAGCAGGCGCGGGCGCTGCTGGGGCTGGTCGAGGACCTGCCGAACCCGATGGTGCTGGGCGACCTCAACGCCTACGGCGAGGAGGACCCGATCGACACCCTGGAGGCGGGCGGCCTGACCAGCGTGACCAAGCGGTTCGTGCCGGCCGCGCAGCGCTACAGCTACCTGTTCGAGGGGCTCGCGGGCGAGCTCGACCACGCGCTCGTCGGGAGTCAGCTGCTCAACCGGGTGACCAGCGCGACGATCTGGCACATCAACGCGGACGAGCCGCGCGTCCTCGACTACAACACCGAGTTCAACCCGCCCGGCCTCTACAGGCCGGACGCCTACCGCTCCTCCGACCACGACCCGGTGGTCATCGGCCTCACCCTGCCCGGCCGCTGAACCTTTCCCGACGCGGCCGGGTCCCGGCATGGAATGCTGGCGGTGGGTACGTGGTTGACTCGATTGCATCTTCACCACGATTCCGACTCCCTACGACAGACTTCCACGACACATACGAGGAGCCACTTGTGGCGACTATCGAAGTAACCGAGACGAACTTCAACGACATCGCCGACAAGGGGATCGTCCTGCTCGACTTCTGGGCGGCCTGGTGCGGCCCGTGCCGGACGTTCGGGCCGATCTTCGAGAAGGCGTCCGACAAGCATGAGGACATCACGTTCGGGAAGATCGACACCGATGCCCAGCAGGCGCTGGCGCAGGGTTTCGACATCACCTCGATCCCGACGCTGATGGCCATCCGTGACGGCATCGTGGTCTACGCCCAGCCCGGCGCCATTCCCGCGCCTGCGCTCGAAGACCTCATCAGGCAGGTCCGCGCGCTCGACATGGAGGCGATCAGGGCCGAGCTCAGTGAGGAGCTGAAGCAGGCCGAGCAGAACTGACCCGGGCGACCGGCCCCGCCTCCCCGGCGGGGCCTTCGCGTCGCTAGGCCTTGCGGCCCACGCCGACGTAGCCGAAGTTGGTGCTGTCGGAGCCCGGCCACGGATCCTCGTCCGGCCGCCAGTCCTGCGGGAAGGTCAGGCCCGGCTCCAGCAGCTCGTAGCCGTCGAAGAAGCGGGTGATCTGCTCGGGTGTCCTGAGGTTGAGCGCGGCCGTCGCCTGCCGGTAGACCTTGAGCGCCTCGGGGCTGGTGTCCGGCGCGGCGTCGACGGCGTGACTGATGACCAGATGGCTGCCCGCGACGCTCGCGTCACGCAACCTCGAGACGATGCCGTACGCCTCGTCGTCGGGGATGAAGTGCAGGACGGCCAGCATCAGGAAGGCCACCGGCCGCTCGAAGTCGATCAGCTCGCCCAGCCGCTCGATCAGCTTGTCCGTCTCACGGATGTCGGCCTGCAGGATGTCGACGTTCTCGCCGCCGGCCAGCAGCGCCCGCCCGTGCGAGCACACGACCGCGTCGTAGTCGACGTACACGACGCGCGCGCCCGGCGCGATCTCGTGCGTGTTGCCCCGCGTGGGCAGGCCCGCCCCGAGGTCCACGATCTGGCTCACGCCGGAGCCGGCGACGTGCCGGACGGCCCGGCCCAGGAACGCCCGGTTGGCCAGGGCGCCCTCCTTGGTGTCGGGAAAGAGCCGCAGGATCTGCTCGGCGGCCGCCCGGTCGGCGGCGAAGTTGTCCTTGCCGCCGAGGTAGTAGTCGTACATCCGGGCGACGTTGGGCACGCTCGGATCGACTCCCTCTGGCGCGGTTTCCACGAGCTCTCCCCAAATAGACGTATTTGGGGACGATCATAGGAGACGGCCGAACGCGAGCGTCCCTCGATCGGGAGAAAGATCGGGCCGCCCACCTGGGCGGCCCGTGCCCCGCGTCAGCTGGAGCGGTAGAGCTCGGCCACCCGGAAGGCCAGATCGAGCGACTGGCCGCGGTTGAGCCGCGGGTCGCAGGCCGTCTCGTAGCGGCGCGACAGGTCGTCCTCGACGATCTCCTGGCCGCCGCCCACGCACTCGGTCACGTCGTCGCCGGTGAACTCGATGTGGATGCCGCCCGGGTGGGTGCCGAGCGAGCGGTGCACCTCGAAGAAGCCCGCCACCTCGTCGAGCACGTCGTCGAGCCGCCGCGTCTTGTGGCCGCTCGGCGCCTCGAAGGTGTTGCCGTGCATCGGGTCGCAGATCCAGGCGACCTGCGCTCCGGCCGAGGTGACCTCCTTGACCAGCGCGGGCAGGTGCTCGCGGATCTTGGCGGAGCCCATCCGGGTGATGAACGTGAGCCGCCCCGGCTCGTTGGCCGGGTTGAGCTTCTCGACCAGCGCCAGGGCCTCGGCCGGCGTGGTGGTCGGGCCCAGCTTGACGCCGATCGGGTTCTGGATGCGGGAGAAGAAGTCGACGTGCGCGCCGTCGAGCTGGCGGGTGCGCTCGCCGATCCAGACCATGTGCGCCGACACGTCGTACGGCAGGCTGGTGCGGGAGTCGATGCGGGTCAGCGCCCGGTCGTAGTCGAGGATCAGCGCCTCGTGCGAGGAGAAGAACTCGACCGTGTGGAACTCCTCGGGGTCGGCCCCGCAGGCCCGCATGAAGGCCAGTGCCTGGTCGATCTCCCTGGCCAGCTGCTCGTAGCGGCGACCGGCCGGCGACTCGCCCACGAAGTCCTGGTTCCAGGCGTGCACCTGGCGCAGGTCGGCGTAGCCGCCCTTGGTGAAGGCCCGGGCCAGGTTGAGCGTCACGGCCGAGGAGTGGTAGGCCTTCAGCAGCCGCCACGGGTCGGGCTCGCGAGACTCCTCGGTGAAGTCGAACCCGTTGACCATGTCGCCCCGGTAGGCGGGCAGCGTGACGCCTTCACGGGTCTCGGTGCCCTTGGACCTCGGCTTGGCGAACTGCCCGGCGAGCCGGCCGATCTTCACGACCGGCACCTTGGCCGCGTAGGTGAGCACGATCGCCATCTGGAGCAGCGTCTTGAGCTTGTTGCGCACATTGTCGGCGGTCGCCCCGGAGAACGTCTCGGCGCAGTCGCCTCCCTGCAACACGAACGCCTCGCCCCGCGTCACGGCGGCGAGCTGCCCCTTGAGCAGGTCGCACTCACCGGCGAAGACGAGAGGGGGCAGGCCGCCGAGCTCGGCGACGACCTTCGCGAGCAGGCCGCGGTCAGGCCATTCGGGCTGCTGGGCCGCGGGCAGGGCTCGCCAGGAATCGAGATTGCTCTGTGCGCTCACGACATACGAGGGTATTCCACTCACCCGACCTGACCGACCCCGATGTCCACGTTATGAGAACGCACTTTTCCGCAGCCTTTCCCCAGTCGCGCGCATCGTGGGAAAACAAGGGCTTCCCGCCATCCGGCACGCCCGAGAAACCGAAGTAAAGAAGGTAAGGAGCGACACGGGAGGGAACCGATGACCGACGACCTCCACGCTTTGTCCGGTGCCTACGCCGTGCACGCCCTGCCGGATGCCGATGAGGTGCTGTTCGAGGAGCACCTGGCGGGATGCGCCACGTGCGGGTCCGAGGTGCGATGGCTGCGCGAGACGGCCGCCCGGCTCGCGCTCGCGGTCGCCGAGCCGCCGGCCGCGGCCCTCCGCCCGCGCCTCCTCGCCGCCGCGCACCGGGCACGCCGGGCCGCCCCCGGCCGGCCGGTCCGCCTCCCGGAGGAGCTCCCCGTGGGGCCGAAGGCGCGCGGGCCGTCCGGAGCGGGGGTCGTGCCGTCGAGCCGGTGGCGCGCGAAGGCCCTGGCGGGGCTGGCGGCGGTGTCGACGGCCGCCGCGGTGGCGTTCGGAGTGGTCGCCTTCGAGGCGCGCCGCGACCTCGGCGACCTTCGAACCCGCGACGCGGAGACGTCCGCCGCGCTGAGCGCCGTGCTCGCCGCGCCCGACGCGCGGACCGTACGGCAGCGGGTCGCCTCCGGCGGCACCGGCGTCGCCGTGCTGTCCCGGAGGCGGGGACGCCTGGTGTTCACCTCGTCCGGACTGCCCGAGCTGCCCCCGTCCAAGGTCTACGTGCTGTGGCTGATGGGCCCGGACGGCATGCGGCCGGTGGGGTCGCTCGACCGGCTGCGGGACGGTCTCACCACGCCCGTGCTCGCCCGGCTCCACGACGACGGCCACGTCGGGCTCACGGTCGAGCCCGCCGGGGGATCCGAGCGGCCCACGACGCAGCCCATCCTGTTCGCCGAACTTCCCGCGGCCTGAGCCGGGCCGTCGCCCGGGCCGCGGGAATCCGCCCGGGTCAGCCGGGGAGCGGGGTGCCGTGGCGGGAGAGCCAGGCGCTGTAGGCGGCACGGCGGGAGGCGACCGCCAGGTGGGCCGCCCGAGCGCTCTCCACCAGCGCCGGCGCGTACGGCGCGAACGACGGCCGCCAGATGAGCACGTGCCGCATCCACATCGGGTCGCCACGCAGCGGCAGCACCGTGACCCCCTTGCCCGGGTCGTGCAGCGCCTGGCAGGCCGACACCGCGTGCCCGGCCCCGATCAGCTCCCTGCGCACTTCCGCCTCGACCAGCTGGTAGCGGGCCTTCGGCGTGAAGCCCGCCCGCGCGCACGCCTGCAGCAGGTGCTCCGGCCAGCCCATCCCGTCGGGCGGCGGCATCACCCACGGCTCGGCCCCCAGCTCCGCCAGGTCCACCTCGTCGCGGGAGGCGAGCGGATGGTCCGCCGACAGCGCCACGAACACCGGCTCCACCGCCACCACCTCCAGCCCGAGCGACGGGTGCGGCCGGAGTTCGTGTCCCGGATAGTCCGCCACCAGCGCCACGTCGAGCCGCCCGTTGATCACCATGTCGACCAGGACACGGACGAAGTGCTCGCTCTGCAGCGTGATCCGCGCCTCGGGCAGCGCCCGCGCGAGGTTGGCGACGAGGGTGACGACGACGGGGTTCTCGAAACTGCCCACCCGCACGGCCTGCCCGGCCAGTTGCACGGGGCCCGCGGCGAGCATGTCGTCCACCCCGGCGAGCACGACCCGCGCCTTGGCCAGCACGAACTCGCCGAACGCGGTGGTGGTCACGCCGTGGTGGTGCCGGGTGAAGACGGCACCGCCCAGCACCCTCTCGATGCGGCGCAGTTGGGCGGTGAGCGCGGGCTGCGAGACGCCGAGCACGGCCGCCGCCTTGGTCACGCTCCCCTGGTCGGCGATGGCGCGCAGCGTCTTGAGGTGCCTCAGCTCCAGCTGCATCCCGCAGAAGCTATCACGTCAAAGTTATCCCCTTATGGGATGAGACCTGATGGGGGTACCGGGCTGATAGTGCATGACATGCGGAAATTAGCGGTTCTTGTCTTAGCTGCGGCGTTCTTGTACGCGCCTCCGGCCCAGGCGGCCGTCGAGCCGGGTGACGCCACGGTGGTGCCCGTACAGGTCACCGGCGCGCCCGACAAGAGGTTCAACCTGATCATCATGGGCGACGGTTACACGGAGGCGGAACAGGACAAGTTTCGCCAGGACGTGGACCGTCATCTCAATGTGATGTGGTCCATTGAGCCCTACAAGTCCTACCGCAACTACCTGAACGTCTACCGGATCGACATCGTCTCCGGCGCGTCCGGCATCAGCTGCGACCCCGACCTCACCTCGCCCAGGAAGACCACGCCGCTCAGCATGGGCTTCTGGGGCCGCTGCAACCCCAACAGCGTGCAGCGGTTGATCACCATGGACAACAGCGCGGCCATCCGGTACGCCAACCTGGTCACCGGAACCGTCACCGGCAACCGGCAGATCCTCGCCCTGGGCAACAGCGGCACCTACGGCGGCGCGGGCGGCACGTACGCGACCGCCTCCGGCAGCAACGCCATGTCGGCCCTGATCAGTCCGCACGAGATCGGCCACTCCCTGGGCAGCCTGCAGGACGAGTACGACTACTACCAGCGCGGCGTCCCCGGCGGTAACTACTCCGGCTCGGAGCCGTCGTCGGCGCACCACACGCTCCTCACCGAGCAGGCGATGCGCGACCAGCAGCGCAAGTGGTGGCGCTGGCTGGGCGAGCCCAGCGAGTCGGGCGGCACGATCGGCCGTCACGAAGGCGGCCTCTACAACACCACCGGCGTGTGGCGGCCGAGCGCGCACTCCATCATGAAGTCGCTCGGCTACTACTACGACCAGGTCAGCCGCGAGATCATGGTGCAGAAGATCACCGCCAAGACCATGCTCATCCAGGACGCGACCCCCTCCGGCGCGCCCGTCGGCGCCGACCGGGTGCTGTGGGTGGAGCCGATGCGCCCCGTCAGCCACGGCCTGGTCACCACCTGGACCGTGGACGGCAAGCAGGTGCCCGGCGACCGCGACACCCTCGACCTGCGCACGCTCGGGCTCACGCCCGGCACCCACACGGTCACGGCCACGGTCAGCGACCCCACGGAGTTCGTCCGGGATCCCGCCATCCGCGCGGCCCTGAGCAGGACCCGCACCTGGACGGTGGACACCACGATCACCACGCCGCCCGACGGCGCCGCGCCCGCGTTCGTCTCCTCCAGGCCCACCGACCGGCCCGTCGGCCGCGACGAGGTCGTCTACGTGGAGACCACGCACCCGGCGGCCGGCGTGCCCGAAATCGCCTGGAAGCTGGACGGCAAGAGCGTCGGCGGCAACGGCAGCGACCTCGACCTGAAGTCGCTGGACCTGACGCCCGGCACCCACACGCTCACCGCGAGCCTCGGTGACCAGACGCTCACCTGGACGATCGACGCGGCGCCGCCGGCCACCGCCTACGAGCTGTCGCAGCCGCTGGTCCGCTCCGGCGACACCTACGTCTACAACGGCCCGTTCACCATGCGGCTCACCGGCACCGACGACCAGGACGGGTACGTGGTGTCGGAGTCGAGGGTGAACGGCGACGGCTGGTTCAACTACTTCGGCTGGCCGACGTCCTCGGAGCTGCCCTGGACGTTCAGCGAGGGGGGCACCACGATCGACCACCTCGTCTACGGCAAGCTGCCGCGCGGCAGGCACACGATCGAGTACCGCTCGATCGACGCGTCGGGCAACTACGGCGCGGCCAAGGACTTCACCGTCACCACGATCGCGCCGCCGCCCGCCTGCACCCGGACAGTCACCGGCGAGCACCGCGGCGCGCTGACCGTCACCGACGGCGTCACCTGCCTGGACGGCGCGCGCGTCACCGGGCCGGTCAGCGTGAAGAAGGGCGCGTCGCTGGTGGTCACCGGCGGGCACGTCTCCGGCACGCTCACCGCCGACCAGGCCGCGGCCGTGCACCTGCTCAACACCAGGCTGGACGGCGCGCTCGCCGCCGACCGCACCACGTCGCTGCAGATCGTGGGCGCCGACATCCGCGGCGCGGCGATGCTCACCGGCAACGAGGCGCCCATCGTCTCCGGCAGCACCGTCGAGGGCGCGCTCGCCTGCACCGGCAACACGCCCGCCCCGGCCGACCTCGGCGTGCCCAACAAGCTCAGCGGCGCCGGCGCCGGCCAGTGCGCCGACCTGCGCGACGGCCCCAAGGGCAAGGCGTACGAGGCGATCCTCACCCAGTGACACCGTAGCCGATCAGGCGCCCGCGCATCCGCCCCCGGACACCGCCACGGCCCGTTCTCCACCAGCAGGATCAGGTGGAGACGGGCGCGGCGGGGCCGGGGGCGGATGCGTGTCCGCGTGCTGGTGGGCGCGGGCGATCGTGGAGGCGATGCCGAAGCTCCATTCGATAGTGCCGACCGCGTCGTCTTTGACCTGCATCTCCTCCAGCAGACGAGTCCGGCCGCCTTCAGGGGGTTGACCAGGAGGTCTCATCGCACTGGTGCGGCGGTGTTGCCGTGCCGGGTGTTGTTGGGGATGCCATGTTGTGCGCCGGGGTGGTCGACGCTGCCGGGCGGCTTGTTTTTCGGCCCATGAGGCTTCTCGGCGGCTTGGCCGGGGGGTTGTTTCGTCTGGCCTGGAGGTGTTTTGTCGGCGGCTTGGCCGGGAGGTTCGCGAGTTTGCCCCGGAGGCGTCCGCTTGAGGGTGGTGGCCGGCGGATCTTCGGCTGTGGGAGTGGTGACTGGTTTCGTCGGGTGCGGCGTTCGGCCGGTCGTTCGAGGGGCGTTGTCGTCGTCGGGGAGTGCGCGGGTGGTGGGGTGTGCGCGGGTGGTGGGGTGTGCGGGGTCTCTGGTCTTCTCAGGGGTGGGTTTGCTGGTTTGTTCGGGCGTAGGTCGTGTGCTGGAGGGTGTGACGAAGGTGGCGGGGATGGTCCGTGCGGTGGGCGTGGCGGTGGCGTGGTCCCGGGTCAGGGCGGCTGCGGGCAGGGGGGGTGCGGTGTGGGTGGGGGTGTTGCTGGTGGGGGTGTCGAGTGAGTCCAGGGTGGGGGTGCTGCTGGGGATGCCGAGCAGGATGGCGGCGAGGGCCAGGTGCATGAGCCCGGCCAGGACGGTGGCGATTTTGAGGGCTTCGGCGGCGAGGCTGGGGCGGTCGTCGGGCGGTGGTGGTTTGCGGATGGTCACGAGGGTGAGTGCCGGGTTGGTGCCAAGTTGGACCTCCGGGATCTGCTGAGAAGCCGAATTGATCTAGACATGGGATGCGGCATGTCGTCAAGACGGTTGACGGGATTCTGTCGAGGCGGCGTCTTCGCGAGCCGGTGGCCCGTGGGTTCTCGGGAGCACGGTCCCGTGGCCATCTGATCGGAGCGCGTATTCGTGATCTTTGGTGTGGCATGCATGGGCGCTGGGGGCTTTGTGTAGGTGGGGAGTTGTTTCGGCGGCCGTTCTAGGGATTGTCGGTTTGCTGTGAGTTTGCTGGGAGTCTGATCACGGTGCGGCACCCGCCGGTCGATGCGACCTGCGCTGTTTACGGACAGTCATGTTGACTGTTCGTCAGCTTCTGGTCGCTCTTGGGTGGATCTTCACGGCAGAGAACACCTTTCGCCGACACCTGCATCGTGTGGTCGAAAGTCCGGTACGTCACCTTCCGTAACTCTTGACCGGATATGTCATTCCGTGGCGTGATTACGGCGCTTCTGATCTTTAGATCTTCTTTATCTGCGGCCCTGGCGGTCGCGAGAAGAGTGGAGTGCCCTGTGCCGCTGTTACCCCCCGACAAGCGTCCTGAGCAGGTGTCGCGCCGTCGCCGTCGTCACGTACGGCGGCGGCGCGCCATTGCCGTGATGATCGCGTTCACCCTGGTGGCCTCCTTGGCGCCACCCACCCCGGCGCTGGCCCAGACGCCGTCGGCGGTCTCGGCCGAGCCAGGTCTGATCACCCGGGTCGCCTCCTGGCTGGCGGGCACGGTGGGCGGCTGGTTCGCCGAGGAACCGGAAGGGGAGATGCGCCCGGCTGAGGCGCCGATCGCCCTGCTGGGGCGGGACGGCGGGGCGGCGCCGCTGAAGCTGGATCCGGTCAAGGAGCCGGGCAAACGAGTCAAGGAGCTGACCGGACAGCGCACCGCGGTGAGCAAGACCTTCGAGCTGGAGGACGGCCGCCGCCAGGTGGAGATCGCGGCGGTGCGGCAGCACGTCCAGGACGAGGACGGCCGGTGGCGGCCGATCGACACCCGGGTGCGCGAGCAGACCGAGGACGGGTTCGTGCTGGGCGCGGAGCGGACCGGGTTCGTGGTGCGGTTCGGGGAGCGCAGCGACAAGCTGCTGCGGGTAGGGCAGGGCGACGCGCAGTTGACGTTCGCGCTGCCCGGCGAGTCACGGGCGATCACGCCGGAGGTGGACGGGGCGAAGGTGACCTACCGGGGCGCGTTCGGGGACGGCGCGGATCTGGTGTACGAGGTGACCGCGTCCGGGGTGAAGGAGAGCATCGTGCTTTCGCGGGCTCCGGCGGGCGCGCCGTCGTTCGCCTTCACGCTGACGGTCGCGGGCGGGCTGCGGGCCCAGGCCGGCCAGGACGGGTCGATCGCGTTCCTGTCGCCGTCGGGTGAGAGGCCGATGTTCACGATCCCGAAGCCGTTCATGGTCGATTCGGCCGATGACGCGGCCGCGCCGACTGGCAAGCGGTTCTCAGCCGCGGTCGGCCAGACGGTGAGTCAGCAGGGCGAGCAGGTGAACGTCACGATCAACGCCGACGCCTCCTGGCTGGCGGGGCCGGAGCGTGCCTGGCCGGTGACGATCGACCCAACGGTGGTGGTGGCGCCGACCGCCGGGATATCCAAGGACGTCACGATCGTCTCCTCGGCGCCGACCACCAACTACTACAACGACTTTCGGCTGATGGTGGGCCGCTCGGGCACCAGCGTGAACCGGTCACTGGTGCAGTTCGATCTAGCCGGGCTGGTGCCGGCCGGGACCGTGATCGACAAGGCGGAGCTCGGGCTCTACTACGACCAGACGCTGGCCGCCACCGGCACCGCCCCGGTGCCGCTGGAGGCCCGGGCGGTCACCAGTGCGTGGGAGGAGAGCACGGCGACCTGGAACTCGATCAGCGCCGCCATCGGTGAGGTGGCGGGCACCGCCACCTACCAGCCGCCGCGAGCCAGCCTGTGGCACGGCTACCCCATCACCGATGTGGTGCGCGGCTGGGTGGACGGCTCGCGGCCCAACCACGGCGTGATGGTCAAGGCCGTCGACGAGAGCGTCGCGGGCGGCGGGCCGAGCTACTCCGGCGGCGAGTACGCGGCCGGGTTCCCGGAGCACCCGATGCCGAAGCTGACGCTGACCTACGGCATGCCGTCGGTGCAGCTGGCGCGGGCGCTGGTGGTGCACGCGACCGGTGCGGAGCTGTCCTGGAAGGCGTATGACGGGCCTGGGGAGGTGGTGGAGTACCAGGTGCATCGCAGCCCCGACGCCGCCTTCACTCCGTCACCGGCCACGCTGGTGGCGCCGCTGGATGGCCAGGCCACCTCCTACGTCGACACCTCGGCCACCCCTGAGGGCGCGGCGACGTACCGGATCGTGGCGGTGCGTGCCGATGGGCAGGCCTCGGCGTCCAACCCGATCCGGGAGGGATTGCCGAACGTCGGCGTGACCCATGCCACCATCCCGGCCAGCGTCGACACCACACTGTCCAGCTGTCAGCCCAGCGTCGGTCACGACGAGCTGGGCGGGCGGCCGAACCTGTCAGCGGGTTTCGGCGGCACCGCGTACGGCAACACCCGGGCGCTGCTGAAGTTCGACACCTCGATGATCCCCACTGGGGTGCAGGGCGTGTCGGCGAATCTGCGGCTGTTCCAGGTGGGCTACCGCGGCAGCGACGCCGGCTTCCACGCCTACCCGCTGACCCGCCCCTTCGACGAAGCCGCCGCGAACTGGACCAGCGCCGCCCCCGGCGTGGCCTGGACCAAAGCGGGAGGCGACTACGAGGCCACCGCTGTGGGGGAGGGTCACGTCGGCTTCCCGGATGACTCCTCCATCTGGTGGCAGATGGACGGCTTCGGCTCGGTGGCGCAGCGCTGGGTGAGCGACCCGGCCACCAACCACGGCCTGCTGGTACGCGCTGACCAGGAGAACAGCAAGGCCTGCCCGGCCAGCGGCAACGGTGCCACCTTCACCTCCTCCGAGACCGGCGAGCCGGAGACGCGGGCGTGGCTGTCGGTCTCCTACTACGACCCTGCCCTGATCTACCACGCCCCGGACACGCCCGCCCGGCTGTCCGGCGGTGAGCAGCAGACCGTCCCGGTGACGATCACCAACCCGACCAACGAAACCTGGACCGCCGGCACCACCCGGCTGAGCTACTTCTGGAAACTGCCCGACGGCACCGACGTCACCGGCACCACCCAGCTGTTCACCCCGCTGACCGCCGATCTGGAACCCCTCGACACGGTCACTGTCCAGGCGCAGGTCCAGGCCCCAGTGCTGAACTCCGGCAACATGGCCGACGCCGCCTCCCTCGTCTGGGACATCCAAGACACCGTCACCAACAACTGGAAATCGGCCAGCCACCACCTGCCGCAACTGCCGCAGCAGATCGCGCCGAACGCCTGAGCGAGACCAAGGCCAACGGCAACACCGTCACCTACGACTACTTCCTGTCCGGCGTCCTACGCCACAGCCTGGAAACCAAGCCCAACGCCACCGTCGTGGCCGAACACACCCTCGGCTACCAAGGCAACCTGCACCGCGCCCGCGACACCGCCAAAATCCAGAACGCCGACACCCCAGGCGCCTACCTCGAACACGAATACGCCTACACCTACGACCCCCGCGACCGCATCGCCAAAACGGTGAAAACCCCGATCGGCGGCGGCACCGCGGAAACCGAAACCTACTCCCACGACGCCAACAGCAACGTCTACGACGAAACCGTCCTGGGCAAGCAGACCACCTTCACCTACGACCGCAACCGCCTCATGACCTCCGTCAGCAGCGGTCAGACCTCCACCTACACCTACGACCCCTACGGCCGGCTGCGCACCATTCAAGGCGGCGGCAAAACCTGGGAGAAGTACACCTACGACGGCTTCGACCACATCACCAAACACGAGAAACTCGGCGGCGACGGCGTCACCAGCACAGTCACCAGCTACACCTACGACCCGCTGGACCGCACCACCACCAAAACCGAGAAGGAAGGCACCGCCTCCGCGAAAACCACCACCTACTCCTACCTCGGCCTATCCGCCGAAGTCCTGGACGAAGAGGTGGCCGGCAAACTCACCAAATCCTTCCAGTACGGCGCCTGGGGCGAACGCCTGTCACAGGTGAAGATCGCCGACGAAGGCCGCGAAGAGTCCTCCTACTACGGCTACAACCCGCACACCGACGTCGAACAAATAACGAGCGAGACCGGCGACACCCGCGCCACCTACGGCTACACCGCCTACGGCAAGAACGACGGCAAACTCTTCACCGGCATCGACAAACCCGACCCCATCGACCCCACCGCCAAAGAGGAATACAACCCCTACCGCTTCAACGCCAAGCGCTGGGACAACTCCACCGGCATGTACGACATGGGGTTCCGCGACTACAACCCCGGCCTCAACCGCTACCTCCTCCGCGACACCTACAACGGCGCCCTCGACGACCTCAACCTCGGCACCGACCCCTGGACCAGCAACCGCTACGCCTTCACCGGCGGCAACCCCATCACCGGCATCGAGATGGACGGGCACGAACCACGCCCCGGCCACTGCCAGCCGGGTGTGAATTGCCCGACCAGTGATAAAGAGATAGAGGCAGCGAACAAGGAAAACCGCGATGGGCATGACCAGATGCTTAAGAACTTCAAAAAGCGGGAGGACGCCAACACTCCGACCGTATATCTGGATTGTTCAGGCGGGGAATGTCGACAGGGATTCAACATTTGGGAACAGACTTACATCCTGATCATGTGGAGCTGGTTCAATAACACCAAAACAGCTACCACATGCGTGCAGGAGGGCGATGCCGAAGCCTGTCTGGATACCGCGCTCGACACCAGATTCAAGAACAATCCCCACGCCCCAGACACTCCCCACAAATCCAAGGCAATTCCCTGCCATAGCTTCGTGCCGGGAACCCAAGTCGTTATGGCTGATGGAACGCATAAGCCGATCGAAGAGGTGATGGTCGGCGACGAGGTACTGGCAACCGATCCCGAAACCGGCGAGACCAGGGCCGAACCCGTCACAGCGATCATGACTAGTAAGGGTGACAAGCACCTCGTCCAGATCAGCATCGACAACGGTGAGGCCGGCAGTACGGTGATCGCCACGGATCACCACCCCTTCTGGGTCCCCGAACTGCGGAGATGGCTCCACGCGAGCGACCTCGCGCCGGGAATGTGGCTACGCACCTCCGCGGGAACCCACGTCCAGATCAAGGCAATCAAACGATGGGCCACCGTCCAACGGGTCCACAACATGACAGTCGCCGACCTGCACACGTACTACGTGCTGGCTGGCAAGACTTCCGTCCTGGTCCATAATTCGAGTTGCCCAAGGTTCGTCGTCGATTCCTCTGGTAGCGTAGTCGAACTTCCGGCGGTCAAGAACACTATCAGTCGACAGAAGCAGGATCGGCACATCCTGAATGGCCGAGGATATCGGGACGGTGGATATTTCAACTCTCACGATGATGCTCAGGCCGTACTTGATGCGTACCTCAGCGGAAAAGCGCAGATCCTGGGGCTTACCAAGGGAGGGCAAATCAAAATCAGAGTCAATTCCGTTACCGGCTACGACAACAATCCACGCATGGGCCGATTCGGTGTACCCACGAACATCTTCATGATCAAAGGTACAACGAGTCCGAGCGTGGTGCCGATGAACCCGAACTAGAGTGAATAATGGCGAGTCCCGAGGAACTCGAGCGAGAGAATGGGATAGTTCTGGACGCTGTCCAGGCGCTATTGGGCCTTATCTCTCCAGATGTGATTGCCGTAGCGGTCCGCGTGGAGAAGGATCGCGTCGAGTTGAGTTTCTGGGTTCGACGCCGTACGAGCGAACTCGACGAGGACATTCAAGATGCGGTCTCTGAGATGGAAGCTCTCCTTTCTGGAGAGGGTCCGCTCATCGAGCCAAGAGTCCATGATGGAGCCCCCAATCCGACGATGCTGCGTTCGTATGGTCGGATGATCTATTGGGCGAAGTACTAAGCCGGGCTCGGTTCGGACAGGAATTCTGGTCGAACCGAGCCGGGTCCGCCGGTCGGGGTGCTCAGACATGCATCGAAGGCCGAGGAATCGGCTGCTCGGGTGAGTCAGCCCGGAGCAGCGCAGCCTGCGCCGAAGTCCGCTGGGGTGCCCCGATCTTTCCGGACACGGACCCAAGTAGGGTTTACGTGACACCCGGAAGGCAAGGTAGTGGCGAAGAAGCCGGTAAGCATTCAGCAGCAGAATCGACGGAGTGTGATCTGCGCTGGTTATCCGGGCAGGGAGACGGGTGGCATCCAGAGGTTTCCGGTGAAGGCGCGGCGGATCGCGTCGAAGGCACCCAAGCCGTGCTTGCGGGCGCTGTCGAGGTAGGAACGGACGGTCAACCAGGCGGTGGCCCCGTCTTCGGATTGGTGGCAGCCGGAGATCTTCTGCTGGGTCTTGGCCGGTCGGATGTCGCGGTCAGGTAACCCCGGCGCATTGCTGCGCCAGGGTCCCCTCAGAACCGGACGTGCCCGCTTTCCGGGCATCACGGCTCAAGCAAACCCTGAAGGCTCGCAGGCTGTCAGGTGTACCTGACTGCCTCGGGCGTTGGGACGCCGTCGGCAGTGTTCGTGGACAAGACGCTGTTCCTTCTCGCCTGACGGGCTGTTGGCCGTGATGGCGATCGCGTTCAAGGTGATCGCCTTACGGATCGCCGATGCCCACTGTTCCCATTCGTGTGGGCTGCGCGGCTGGTTGTCGGCGTGCAGCAAGAGACCTCCGCAGACCGGACAGCGGCCTCGTTGCCTCTTGAGGAGGCGAAAACGGGGGCCGCCGATCGGCGGTTGGCTGGTGTTCCTGCGACGGCGCAGGTACCAGTAGCCGGTCAGGGCAGGGTCATCAGGGGATGTCCGGCCTTTGACCAGGTCATGTCGGACGATCTTCGTCCAGCCGAAGCGAGTCAGATAGGCTCCGGTTTCCCGGTCGCCGAACACCCACTTATCTCGTCTGGTCGGATGGAACTGGCCATAGCACCGGCTGACCATCCGGTGCTTTGACCTGCGGTTGTGGGCCGCGCCCAGGGAGATGGTGTTTGAGAAGGCCACCTGTAATCCGGTGGACTATTAGGAGGCAATCGCCTCAATGGTCACTTTAGCATCGTTTGTCTCATTCTTGGAGTCGGTCTTCTTCCGGCATTCAGCGAGGATCTCCCGGCCCAGGTAACGGCGTTGCTCGGTCCATTCGTCGTTCTGCTCGGCCAGCACCGCGCCGACGAGCCGGATGATCGAGTCGCGGTTGGGGAAGATTCCCACCACGTCGGTGCGGCGGCGGATCTCCTTGTTCAGGCGCTCTTGGGGATTGTTGCTCCAGGTCTGGCGCCAGACGGCTTTGGGGAAGGCGGCGAAGGCCAGGATGTCCTCGCGCGCCTCGTCCAGGTGCTCGGCCGCGGCCGGGTACTTGGCCTCCAGCGTCTGCACGACGTGCCGGTGCTGGGCGTAGACGGAGGCGGCATCGGGCTGCTCGAAGACGGTGCGCAGCATGGTCGCCACCCACGGCTGCGCCGACTTCGGAACGCGGCAGAGCAAATTTCTCGCGTAGTGCGTTCGGCACCGCTGCCAGGACGCGCCGGGCAGCGTGGAGGCGATCGCGTCGCGCAGCCCGGCGTGGCAGTCGGAGGTGACCATCACCACTCCGGACAGGCCGCGGGCGACCAGGCCGCGCAGGAACGCCAGCCAGCCCGCGCCGTCCTCGGAGGAGACGACGTCCAGGCCGAGGATCTCCCGCTGGCCGTCGGCGTTGACGCCGGTGGCGACCAGGGCGTGCACCGTCACCGTGCGGCCGCCCTCGCGCACCTTCTGCGTCAGCGCGTCGATCCAGACGAAGGTGTAAGGGCCGCCGTCCAGCGGCCGGGAGCGGAACTGCTCCACCATGCCGTCGAGGTCGGTGGCCATCGCCGAGACCTGCGACTTGGACAGGCTCGTGATGCCCATCGCCTCGGCCAGCTTCTCCACCCGCCGCGTCGACACCCCGAGCAGGTAGCTGGTGGCCACCACCGTGGTGAGCGCCCGCTCGGCCCGGCGTCGCTTGTCCAGCAGGAAGTCCGGGAAGTACGAGCCGGTCCGCAGCCGTGGCACGGCCAGCTCGATCGACCCGGCCCGGGTGTCCCACGGACGGGTGCGATAGCCGTTGCGTTGACCCGCTCGCTGCTGACCTCGCCGTAGCCGGCGCCGCACAACTGCTCGACCTCGGCGTCCATCATCCGCTGGGCGAACTCGCGGATCATCGTCCGGAGCAGGTCCGGGCTCGCCGTGGCGAGGGTGTCTTCCAAGTACTCCCCGGCAGCGGGCACAATGTCATTGACGGCCACTTCGTCCCCTTCGTGTTGATGTGAGCGAATCGAAGGATTACGGAGTGGCCGTCTCTTGTCACATGGATCTCACCCGCACCACAGCATGGGCTAGATCACCCGCACACCATCTCCCTGGACGTGAACCGGTTGTGGCGGTAGAGCGCCCATTTGTAGGTGAGGCGCCACAGATGATGATCCAGCGCGTGGAACGTCTCTGTGGACACCACCCCTCGGTGGTAGGCGGCCCATCCCCGCACGATCGGGTTGATCGTGCGGATGACCGCCAGGGCGTTGGCCCCGCGCAGGGCCAGCATCTCGGCGGACAACCTCCGGCGGATACGACTTCATCGCCACGTGGAACTCCTTGTCTCCGGATCTCCATCATCTGGTACTCAAGGTGTCCACACCCCGGGGGGAGGTTCCATCGTAACCCCGTCGGTGTCGGCCAGCAGCGTTCCTGACAGCGAGCACAGCTCGATCAGCTGGTGCCAATCGCGCCCGGCCCGGGCCAGCCGCGACATCTCGGTGCCCAGCACCAGACCCACATGCCCCATCGTGATCTTGGTGACCAGCCGCGCGAACCCCGGACGCTGAGCCGCAGTGGCCGCCGATCGTCCCAGATCCTCATCGATCACGATCACACGCGAGGCCGGCCAGCCCAACGCCACCGCCCGCTCGACCAGGCCATACTGCAGCCGCGTCGACTCACCGTGATCAAGTACCTGCTGGCGGGTGGACTGGCGCACATACACCACCGCCAGCCGGTCACGATGCCGCCCCAGGATCTTTCCCTGCTCACGCTCGCGCGGCATCGCCCTCACCCCCGCCCTGCCCCGCCAGGCCGCCCGCATCGGCCGCGGCCCGCTCCACCAGCATGATCAGGGTCCGCACCACCTCCTGCCGGTTCATCTCCGGGAACGCCACCCACAGCGTGCTTACCGGGATCTGGGGGGACCGTCCTCGCCTGCGCTGTCCAGATGCGCCACCTTCGCCGTGATCACGGGCCCTCAACTGCTCGACCACCTCAACCAGCCGAAGCAAGCCCTCACTGCTGATAATCGGCGCGGTTACACCCGGTTGTCCATCTTTCACCGCACTGTGACAAGCCGACTGAAGGTGTCTGGTCACTGCTCAAGCGGGCCACGGCCAACTTCGTCGTGGCCGACCTGCACGGACTCGTCCGGATCATCAAACGCAAACTCAAGAAGATTCAGTATCGACCCCACCTGCTCGACGGGTGCCTCGCCCAGACAGGCCTGGCGATCGAACACCCTTCGATCACATGACCGACCGACCCTACGAATTCATCCTGTGTACACCTACGACCCGCTCGACCGCACCACCACCAAAACCGAGAAAGAAGGAACCGCCTCAGCGAAAACCACCACCTACTCCTACCTCGGCCTGTCCGCCGAAGTGCTGGACGAAGAGGTGTCCGGCAGGCTGGTCAAGTCCTTCCAATACTCGCCGTGGGGCGAACGCCTGTCCCAGGTGAAATTCACCGACGACAACCGCGAGGAATCCTCCTACTACGGCTACAACCCGCACTCCGACGTCGAACAGATCACCTCCGAGACCGGTGACACCCGCGCCACCTACGGCTACACCGCCTACGGCAAGAACGACGACAAACTCTTCACCGGTGACCCTGTTGCCGAATTCTGCTGACACGCCGGGCGACTTCCGAGTTCTGGGTGGCGCTGGGGTGAAAGATCGCCCCTGCGTGCCGTGACCCTCCCCTCGACCGGCCGCAGGATGGGCATGTGATGTCGATGCAACCGCGGTCGGTGC
>NZ_JBEZFS010000021.1:0-145586 GCF_040649575.1 Nonomuraea sp. NPDC048916 | reverse complement strand
CCGGGACCTTCCCCGACGAGTCGTCGATCACGAGGGCGAAGCCGGCCGGCGAGCCGCTCGCGCCCCGCCAGTGGGACATGCGGATGATCGGCGCCGACCGGGCGAACACCAAGGTCCCGGGCACCAGGAAGGTGCTCGTAGGCGTCATCGACACCGGCATCGACGGCAAGCACCCCGACATCGCCCCCAACTTCAACCGCCAGCTCAGCCGCAACTTTGTCACCGACAAGCCCAAGGACGAGAACGGCGACACGCTCGACGGCGCCTGCGAGGTCAGCACCTGCAAGGACCCCGTCGACCAGGACGACGACGGCCACGGCACGCACGTGGCCAGCACGATCGCCTCGCCGCTCAACCACATCGGCATCGCCGGCGTCGCCCCCGGCGTGCAGCTGGTCAACATCCGGGCCGGGCAGGACTCCGGCTTCTTCTTCCTCAAGCCCAGCCTCGACGCGCTCACCTACGCCGCCGACATCGGCGTCGACGTGGTGAACATGAGCTACTACGTCGACCCGTGGCTGTTCAACTGCGTGAACAACAGGTCCGACAGCGAGAAGGAGCGGCTCGAACAGCGGGCGATCATCACCGGCATGCAGCGGGCCGTCGACTACGCCCGCGGCAAGGGCGTGACGCTCATCTCCGCCCTCGGCAACGGCGCCACCGACCTGGGCAGACCCGAGGTCGACAAGGACAGCCCCGGCTACCCGCGCGGCTCGGAGAAGATCCGCAGGGTCGACAACTCGTGCCTCAACGTGCCCGCCGAGTCCAAGGGCGTCATCTCCGTCACCGCCGTCGGCCCCTCCGGACGCAAGGCCATCTACAGCGACTACGGGGTCGAGCAGGCCGACCTGGCCGCGCCCGGCGGCGACGTGCTCGACGGAAAGGGCGGCTCGCCCACCCGGTCGATCCTGGCCGCCGCTCCCGAGGCCGCCCTCCGCGCCGACGGCAAGATCGACAGCTCCGGCCAGCCGAAGACCGCCGACGTCGTCCGCGACTGCCAGGACGGCGCCTGCTCCTACTACCAGTATCTCGACGGCACCTCCATGGCAGCCCCGCACGCCACCGGCGTCGCCGCCATCCTGATCAGCCGCTTCGGCAAACCCGGCAAGGGCGGCGTCACCCTCGCCCCCGACACCGTCGAACGGCTCCTCTACCAGACGGCCAAGCGGACGGCGTGCCCGTCGCCCCGGGCCTATGAGTACAAGGTCTACGGCGAGGTCGACACCCACACCTGCGAGGGCGACAAATCCAAGAACGGATTTTTCGGCCGAGGCATCGTCGACGCCTGGCAGGCGGCTACCGTCGAACCATGATGTATCGCCTCATCGCGGACGCCGCGATGGTGGTGCACTTCGCATTCCTGACCTACCTGGCGTTCGGCGGGTTCGTCGCCTGGCGCTGGCGGCGCACGATCTGGGCCCACCTCGCGGTCGTGGGCTGGGGGCTGCTCTCGATCTTCACCGGCGTCGAGTGCCCGCTGACCGTCGTCGAGGACTGGGCCCGCCGTAAGGCCGGGCTCCAGGGCCTGCCGGCCACCGGGTTCATCGACCACTACATCGAGGGAGTCGTCTACCCGGAGGATTACACGAATGTGGCACGACCGGCCGTCGCCGTTGTCGTGCTGTTCTCCTATGTCGGCTACGTTCTGCGGCGTCAGTGACTGCCAAGTGGTCTGTACCAATTAAGGTAGGACTTGTGACTCGTCGCGCGAAGATCGTCTGCACCCTAGGCCCTGCCACCTCGTCTCCCGAACGCCTCCGCGAACTCATCGCCGCGGGCATGGACGTGGCACGGTTCAACCTCAGCCATGGCAACCATGACCTGCACAGAGAGGTATACGACCGGGTCAGGGAGGTGGCGGCCGACCTCGGCCGAGGCGTAGGCGTGCTGGCCGACCTGCAGGGCCCCAAGATCCGCGTCGGCAGATTCGAGGAGGGCCCGGTACGACTCGGTTTCGGCGACGTCTTCGCCATCACCACCGAAGACGTCCCCGGCGACCGCGAGCAGGTCTCCACCACCTACAAGGGCCTGCCGACCGACGTCCGCCCCGGCGACACGATCCTGGTCGACGACGGCCGCCTCGTGCTCGAGGTCACCCGCGTCGAGGGCGAGCGGGTCGTCACCCGCGTCGTCATCGGCGGCATGATCTCCGACAACAAGGGCCTCAACCTGCCCGGCGTCAACGTCAGCGCGCCCGCCCTCACCGACAAGGACGAGGCCGACCTGCGCTGGGCGCTGCGCACCGGCTGCGACATGATCGCCCTGTCGTTCGTCCGCCGCCCCTCCGACGCCGACGTGGTGCGCAACATCATGGAACAGGAGGCCGTCCGCCTCCCGCTGCTCGCCAAGATCGAGAAGCCGCAGGCCGTGGAGCGCCTCCCCGAGATCGTCGAGGCGTTCGACGGCATCATGGTCGCCCGCGGCGACCTGGGCGTCGAGCTGCCCCTGGAGCAGGTGCCGATCGTGCAGCGGCGCATCATCGAGCTCTGCCGTGAGAAGGCCCGCCCCGTCATCGTCGCCACCCAGATGCTCGACTCGATGATGAGCGCCCCCCGACCCACTCGCGCCGAGGCGTCCGACGTCGCCTACGCCGTCATGGACGGCGCCGACGCGGTCATGCTGTCCGGCGAGACCTCGGTGGGCAACTATCCGATCGAGGCCGTCGCCACCATGGACCGCATCGCCTGCGCCGCCGAGAAGGCCTCGCTGCACGCGACCCACACGCTCGACCGCATGCCCGAGACCACCGGCGGCGCCATCGCCCGAGCCGCGGCCGAGGTCGGCGCCATCGTCGGGGCCAAGGCCCTGGTGGCGTTCACGATGTCGGGAGAGACCGCCCGGCGCCTGGCCCGCTACCGCTCGCCCATCCCGCTGCTGGCGTTCACCTCCGCCGCCCACGTGCGGGGCCAGCTCTCGCTGACGTGGGGGGTCGAGACGTTCCAGGTGCCGTTCGTCCACCACACCGACGACATGGTGCGGCAGGTCGAGGCCTCGCTGCTGTCCCTCGGACGGCTCGAGAAGGGCGACAAGGTGGTCATCGTGGCCGGCTCGCCTCCTGGCACCCCCGGCTCCACCAACGCCCTCCGCGTCCACACCATCGGTTCGGCCGTCTCCCACGCCAACTGACCCGGTGGTCCTGCCCGTCTGATCCCGCCCTACCTGGGTGGGACCGGGTACCGGCTCGACCACGGACGGGGCCCACGGGGCGCGCGTCGCGGCGGCCCGCCGGGGAGCCGGAGGAGCGTGCCCCTGGAGGGGGCCCGGCCCTGTGCGGTGGGTGGGCCTTCCCGTGCCTGCCGTAAAGGCTGGTGGCCCTTGGGTCTCATGGAGGCGCCGGGTGGCGGATCAGTTCTTGTGCAGGTCCTCGTTCAGCTCGATGCCGCCACCCGAGCGGCGCACCGCCTCGACCGCGCCCGACTGCGAGTTGCGGCGGAACAACCACCCGCCGGCTCCCGACAGCTCCCCGGCCTTGACCGTGGCGCCGTCCGGCAGGGTCACCTTCGTGCCGGCCGTCACGTACAGACCGGCCTCCACCACGCAGTCGTCGCCCAGCGAGATGCCCACACCGGCGTTGGCCCCCAGCAGGCAGCGCTCGCCGATGGAGATGACCTGCTTGCCGCCGCCCGACAGCGTGCCCATGATCGAGGCGCCACCGCCCACGTCGGAGCCGTCGCCGACGACCACGCCCGCGGAGATGCGGCCCTCGACCATGGACGTGCCGAGGGTGCCGGCGTTGAAGTTCACGAAGCCCTCGTGCATCACCGTCGTGCCGGCGGCCAGGTGGGCGCCGAGGCGGACCCGGTCGGCGTCGGCGATCCGGACGCCCGCGGGCATCACGTAGTCGACCATCCTCGGGAACTTGTCCACCCCGTACACCGTCACCGTGCCCCTGGCGGCGCGCAACCTGAGGCGGGTCCGCTCGAACCCCTCCACCGCGCACGGCCCGTGGTTGGTCCACACGACGTTCGCCAGCAGCCCGAACACCCCGTCGAGGTTCAGCCCGTGCGGCCGGACCAGGCGGGCGGAGAGCAGGTGCAGCCGGAGATAGGCGTCGTGCGCGTCCACCGGCGCCTCGGAGAGCTTGGCGATGCCGGTGCGCACCGCCACCGTCTCGACGCCCCTGGCGGGGTCGGAGCCGATCAGCGAGGCCAGCTCACCGGCCTCGGCGGCGTCGAGCCGCGCGGTGCCGACGACGGGCGGGTCACCCAGCTCGGGCGCGGGGAACCAGGTGTCGAGAACGGTGCCGTCGGCGGCGATGGTGGCGAGTCCGACGGCGTGCGCGCCGGTCACGGTGGGATCGAAAGCAGTCACGAGCCTCAAAATACCGTCAACCGGGAGTCGTCACCGGTCACAGGGCGCCCAGGTCCGCCGACAGCCATCGCTCGGGCCGCATCCGGAACGTCACCAGCGCCCTCGTGTCCGAGCTGTCCACGTAGCCCGGCACCGCGTCCGGCGGCAGATAGCGCGCCGCGATCTGAGCGAGTTCGTCCAGGGTGGTAGGCGCCGATCCCACGACGGGCCCTTCGACCGAGACGTACCGGTAGGTGGGGCTGGCCCGTTGCACCAGCAGGGAGAACCGGCCCGCCTTGAAGATCAGCCGGGCCTTGAGCGAGTCGCCGTCGGTCAGGAACCGCACCTCTCCGCCGGGGCTGTAGTCGTACCAGACGGGGACGTTGAGCGGTGCGCGCTCGGAGCCCGCCTCGACGGCGACCGCGGCGATGTGCGAGTCGGCCAGGAACGCTTCACGCGCTGCCACGCTCAACGACATCGGGCCCACCTCCCAGAGTCTCTTTCCGGTACATCACCGATCTTCCCGGCGCCTACTCCGCGCCATGCTGCGACATAAGCCGCATACACGGACATCACTGTCAACTCTTTGCCCGAATATGTTCGGCCACTACGCTGATGCCAGCGAAGGATCCCCAAGAGGCGTCGCCCACGGGCCGAGGATCGGGGCCGCCACGACGGTCGCGCCTCCCGAACCCGGAGGTGCTTCGTGTACGTCGTCCTGCTGGGGGGCATCGCGGCCGCCATGGCGCTGGGCAGGTTCGCGCCCTTCCTCGCCGACATGGGGACGGAGTTCGGCTTCTCCCTGCCCACCGCCGCCTGGGTGGCTTCGGGAGTGACCCTGGTCGCCGCCCTCGCGGTGGCGGCCCTCGCCCTGCTGTCCGCGCTCGCCGCTCACACCCTCCTCCCATCGACCCCGTCCGGCACCCCCGCCCCTCGCCGCGGCAGGCGCCTTCCTCGGCGCCCCCGTGCCCCTCGCCGTGGCCTCTGCGGCCCTCCTGCTGGCCCTCAACGGCCTCACCGTGTCCGCCCGTCTTCGCCGTCCTCCCGGACGTCGCACGGAGCCGTACGGAGCCGTACGGCGCTCGCCACGGGCGCGGTGACACAGCTCGGCAGCCTCGGCACCCTCTTCGGCCCGCCGTTGTACGGCGGAGCGGTCGGGCAGGCCGGATGGGCCATGGCGGCGATCGTCACCGCCACGCTGACGCTCCTGGGACTGGGCGCCCTCAGACGCAGCCGCCGCTGACGCGCCACGGGAGCGCGGGGAACCCGTGGGGCGAGGACACCTGCGGGCGACGGAGATCTTGTTGCGCCGCCAGGCGACGTTGAGAAAGTCGAGCGCCTCGCCGCACAGGGCGAGAATGCCGGCCGACTCGTTCTTGAACAGGTAGCGGGGGTATTCGTACCAGCGCACGCCGCTCGGCAGCGCGCTGCGGCTGGCCTGTCGCGCCACTCCCGGATGGTGGATCTGTTGGCGCCGATCCGGCGGCTCACCTCACTGACGCTGAGCCCGGAGGCCAGCAGGTGCAGCGCTCGCCGACGCAGAGTGAGATTGAACATGCGCAGAGTGTCGCAGGCCGGTACGACAAAACCGCCCGGCCGTGGGCCGAGCGGTCGGTCAGTGCCCCGAGTGGGATTCGAACCCACACTGTATGGATTTTGAGGCCATCGACTCTGCCGGTTGGTCTATCGGGGCGGCATATGTCCGGGTATTGATCTCGCAGTGAGGGCTGCGGGAGACCACCGGCGTGGCTCTAATCTAGCGGACATCTGTACTCTTCTGCTCGTGAGTACGCAGCGGCGAGTGGTGATAGCGGAAGACGAAGCACTGATCCGTCTCGATCTCAAGGAGATGCTCCAGGAGGACGGCTACGTCGTCGTGGGCGAGGCCGGTGACGGTGAACGGGCGATCCAGCTGGCCGCCGAGCTGAAGCCCGACCTGGTCATCCTCGACGTCAAGATGCCCGTTCTCGACGGGATCTCCGCCGCCGAGCGCATCGTGGCCGACAGGATCGCGCCGTGTCTCATCCTCACCGCGTTCTCCCAGCGTGACCTGGTCGAGCGGGCCAGGGACGCCGGTGCCATGGCCTACCTGGTCAAGCCGTTCACCAAGGCCGACCTGGTGCCCGCGATCGAGATGGCGGTCAGCAGGCACGAGGAGATGGTCGCGCTCTCCGAGGAGGTCTCCAGCCTGTCCGAGCGGCTGGAGACGCGCAAGCTGGTCGAGCGGGCCAAGGGGCTGTTGATGACGGTCCACGGCTGGAGCGAGCCGCAGGCGTTCCGGTGGATCCAGAAGGCGTCGATGGATCGCCGGCTGAGCATGCGCGAGGTCGCCCAGATCGTGATCGACGACGCGGGCGAGCGCGCCTGAGAGAGCCCGGCAGCCGGAAGCGGGCTGTGTAATGTCCGTTTGGAGCGTTCCGCGGCCTTGAATAGGACATTACGAATCGGCATAAAAGACGTACAAGAACCCCAAAACGTTACCCCGGCCAGGCAAGCTGAGCTTGGCAAACGCGGCACGGGAGATCCTTCCCGCGCTGGAATAAGGGGAGTTCTCATATGATCCGTATTGCTCCGTCCGGACGCGTGCTGGCCGTCGCGGCCGCGGCGTGCCTCGCCCTGACCGCCTGTGGTGGCGGCGGCGACACGGCCTCGCAGGCGAGTGAGTCCGCCGCCCCGTCCTCGGCGGCACCGGCGGCCAAGGGTGACGGCACGCTGACCATCGGCACGCTGCTGCCCCAGACGGGCTCGCTGGCGTTCCTGGGCCCGCCCGAGTTCGCCGGTGTCGACCTGGCCGTCAAGGAGATCAACGAGGCCGGAGGCGTGCTCGGCAAGCCGGTCGCCAAGATCCACACCGACTCGGGTGACACGACCACGAACATCGCTTCGCAGTCGGTGGACAAGCTGCTGACGCAGAACGTCGACGCCATCATCGGCGCCGCGTCGTCGTCGGTGTCGGAGTCGGTGATCGACAAGATCACGGGCGCCGGCGTGGTGCAGTTCTCGCCCGCCAACACCTCCGACAAGTTCACCACGATCGAGGACGGCGGCCTCTACTTCCGCACGGCTCCGCCGGACAAGCTGCAGGGCCGGGTGCTCGGCGACCTCGTCGTGGCCGACGGCAACGACACGATCGCCATCCTCGCGATGCAGGACTCCTACGGCACCGGCCTGGCCGACCAGGTCACCAAGACGGCGGAGGAGGCCGGGGCGCAGATCGTGGAGCGGGTCGACTACGACCCGAAGGCGGCCGACTTCTCGGCCGACGTGGCCAAGATCAAGGCGAAGAACCCGAAGGCGGTCGTGCTGATCGGCTTCGAGGAGACCGCCAAGGTGGTGCAGGAGCTGGTCAAGCAGAGCCTGAGCGCCGACAAGGTCAAGTGGTACATGGTCGACGGCAACATGTCCAACTCCGCGTACGCCGAGATGCCCAAGGGCACGGTAGAGGGCGTCAAGGGGACGATTCCGGGTGCGGCGGCTCCCGAGGCGTTCGTCGAGAAGCTGAAGGGGGTCAAGGCCGACCTCAACGACTTCACCTACGCCGCGGAGTCGTACGACGCGGCGAACCTGATCGCGCTGGCCGCCGAGGCGGCGCAGGACGACAGCGGCAAGGCGATCGCGGCCAAGCTGGCCGAGGTGAGCAAGGGCGGCGAGAAGTGCAACGACTTCAAGTCCTGCGCAGAGCTGCTGAAGGCGGGCAAGGACATCGACTACGACGGTGTGAGCGGCCCGATCGAGTTCAACGAGGCCGGTGACCCGGCCGTCGCCACGATCGGCATCTACCAGTACTCCGAGAAGAACACTTACGACGCCAAGGCGCTGGAGTACCGCACCGGCAACATCGAGGGCTGAGTCTCAGCCGCCCAGGCCGCACACCTCCAGCGCGTAGTCGATGAGGTGATCCTGCTGCGGCTTGGGCGGTTGCACGATGAGCACGCGTTCCACGCCTCCGTCGACCGTGGCCCGCACGGGGAACAGGAACGCCTTCTTGGCCTCGGCGAACGCGTGCGGGTCGCAGCGGCCGGGGGTGATGACGATGGGCGTCTCCGTCCGCTGCGCGTTCGCGTCCAGCGTGATCAGGGGGCGCCGTTCGTGTTCCGGGGTGACGATGTAGTGGCTGGTGCCGTCGATCGCGTTGACGGTCACGGTGCCGGGGCCGCGGCGGGTGAGCACGAGGGTGGCCCGCATGTCCTTGCCGTCCCGCTTCCATTCGGGGCCGAACGAGATGTCCGCTGCCTGCTTGATGAGGAATTCGGAGCATTCGTCGCGCAGGAGCCTGCTGAGCAGCGGATCGGAGGCCGGCAGCGAGAAGACGACCTTGCGTAACGGCTCGGAGCCGGCGCGGAGGTGGGCCACGACCGTGGCGGGCCGCGAGGCGCCGGGCAGGCCGCCGGGCGAGCAGTTGGCCGCGCCGAACGGGATGGGCAGGTCGGTCCGTTCGGTGCGTTTGATGGTGGCGTCGGCGGGTTCCGGGGGCACGGTCGCGAAATCGGGGGTGACCAGTTGCAGGTCGGAGAAGTGGACGGGGGTGTCCGTGGTGTTGCGGACGGCCACCTGGAGTCTGTGCGCGACTTCGTCGGAGCGCCATTGCCCGAGTGAGACGGTCACGCCGGTGGGGGGATCCGCGGAGGGTGGGGCGGGTTCTTCGGTGGCGGCGCAGCCGGAAAGGAGCACCGCGGTGGCGACGAGGACCGTAATGCGCTTCACCTGAGGCACATTAGGCATGGTTTCGCAGCTCTCGTAAGTTGAGGACTGATTACGACTCCGCATCCAAGTGCCGACAGTTCGTACCGGCATCTGGTTGGAGTACCCAGCAGTTTTGTACGTTTCCGTCATTCGTTCGGGAACGTCGGCGGTGCTGCCGGATCCCGGCCTGGAGATGAAGGAGACGCTTCATGATCCGCATTGCTCCCGTGGGGAGGGCGCTCGCTGTCGTGGCTGCCACCAGCCTCGCTCTGACAGCTTGCGGTGGTGGCAGCGACACCGCCACTCAACCGACCGAGTCGGCCGCACCATCGTCAGAGGCTCCCGCGGCGAAGGGCGACGGCACGCTGACCATCGGCACGCTGCTGCCCCAGACGGGTTCGCTCGCCTTCCTCGGCCCGCCCGAGATCGCCGGTGTCGACGTGGCGGTCAAGGAGATCAACGAGGCCGGAGGCGTGCTCGGCAAGCCGGTCACCAAGTACGACACCGACTCGGGTGACACGACCACGAACATCGCTTCGCAGTCGGTGGACAAGCTGCTGGCCCAGAAGGCCGACGCCATCATCGGCGCCGCGTCGTCGTCGGTGTCGGAGTCGGTGATCGACAAGATCACGGGCGCCGGCGTGGTGCAGTTCTCGCCCGCCAACACCTCCGACAAGTTCACCACGATCGAGGACAAGGGCCTCTACTTCCGCACCTCGCCGCCGGACAAGCTGCAGGGCCGCGTGCTGGGCGACCTGCTGGTGGCCGACGGCAACGACACGGTCGGCATCCTCGCGATGCAGGACTCCTACGGCACCGGCCTGGCCGACCAGGTGGCCAAGACCGTGACCGACGCGGGCGCGCAGGTCGTCGAGCGCATCGACTACGACCCGAAGGCGGCCGACTTCTCGGCCGACGTGACGAAGCTCAAGGCCAAGAACCCGAAGGGCATCGTCCTGATCGGCTTCGAGGAGACCGCCAAGGTCGTCCAGGAGCTGGTCAAGCAGGGCCTGTCGGCCGACAAGCACAAGTGGTACATGGTCGACGGCAACACCTCCAACACCAACTACATCAAGATGCCCAAGGGCACGCTGACGGGCGTCAAGGGCACGATTCCGGGTGCCGCGGCTCCGGAGGAGTTCCAGGCCAAGCTCCTGGCCGTCGACCCCAAGCTGGAGGACTTCAGCTACGCTCCCGAGTCCTACGACGCGGCCAACCTGATCGCGCTGGCCGCCGAGGCCGCCAAGAGCGACGCGGGCGTCGACATCGCCGCGAAGCTGGCCGAGGTCAGCAAGGGCGGCGAGAAGTGCAACAACTTCAAGTCCTGTGTCGACCTGCTGAAGGCGGGCAAGGACATCGACTACGACGGTGTGAGTGGTCCGGTCGAGTTCAACGAGGCCGGTGACCCGGCCGTCGCCACGATCGGCATCTACCAGTACGGCGCGGACAACAAGTACGCCACCAAGGCGCTCGAGTACCGCACCGGCAACATCGCCGGCTAGCAGATCTCGGCAGGAGGGCCCGGTCCGCGAGGACCGGGCCCTTTCGCTATGCGCAGCCCGCCTCGATCTGGTCGGCCGCGGCCCTGTAGTCCTTCAGGAGCGCCACCTGCCGCTCGCGCGGGACGTCGGCCTTGGCCAGCCCTGCCGTCGTGTCCTTGACGGTCTGTACGGCCGTGCGGAGGGTGTCTGGCAGGGCGGGGCCGTACTGGAGCGTGATGCCACGGGCCTCGGCCAGGCGGCCGAGCACGGCGTCCTCGAAGTTCTGCTCGTCCTCCTCGCCGCGGGGGCGCAGCAGGAGGTCGGCGTAGCCGATGGCGGAGACCACGCGCGAGCAGGGGTCGTCGGCGGGGTCGCCGCCGGTGCTGTACTGCGCGGTATGGGCAGCGGATTGCTGGCATCCGGCCAACAGGGGCAGGAGAAGTGCTAATGCCGCGAAACGTCTCACGGCGCCCATTAAAACGGCGAAGGGGCCCCGTGGGGAGCCCCTTCGCCGGTTCGGGTGACGCTCAGGCCTTGGCCAGGGTGCCGAGGTACAGCTCGATCACCTTGGGGTCGGTGGCGAGTTGCCGGCCGGTGCCGGTGTAGGCGTTGCGGCCCTGGTCGAGGACGTAGCCGCGGTGGCAGATCTGCAGGCAGCGCCTGGCGTTCTGCTCCACCATGATGACGGTCACGCCGGCCTTGTTGATCTGCTGGGCCTGGATGAACACCAGGTCCTGCAGCTTGGGCGACAGGCCGGCCGAGGGCTCGTCGAGCAGCAGCACGGACGGCTCGGTCATGAGCGCCCTGGCCATCGCCACCATCTGCCGCTCGCCGCCCGACAAAGAGCCCGCGCGCTGCTTGCGCCGCTCCTTGAGCGCGGGGAACAGCTCGGCGACGAACTCGAAGCGCTCCTTGAACTTGCTGGGCACCTGGAAGGCGCCCATCTCGAGGTTCTCCTCGATGGTGAGGCTGGGGAAGACGTTGTTGGTCTGCGGGACGTAGCCGACGCCGCGGGCGACCAGGGAGTGCGCCTTCATGTTCGTGATGTCCTCACCCTTGAGCACGACCGTGCCGCTCCGGATGTTGACCAGCCCGAACATCGCCTTGAGCAGCGTCGACTTGCCGGCGCCGTTGGGGCCGATGATGCCGATGAGCTCGCCTTCGCCGACGTACAGGTCGGAGCCGTTGAGGATGTTGACGCCCGGCAGGTAGCCGGCGATCAGCTCGTCACAGCGCAGGACGGCGTTCTCGGCGCCGGCCAGGTGCGCGCTGCGGTCGGTGACGGCCGACTTCGACGCGGACGCGGATTCGGGGTCGGCGTTCACTTCTGCGTCTCCTCCTCGATCTCGGCCTCGAGCGCGGCCTCGGCCTCCTGGAGCTGCTCCTCGAGCTCGCTCTCCGACAGCGGGGCGTCGTGGTGGGCGCCGAGGTAGGCGTCGATGACGCGCTCGTCGGACATGATCGTCTCGGGTGGCCCCTCGGCGATGACGTTGCCCTGGGCCATGACGATCACCCAGTCGCTGATGTCGCGGACCATGTCCATGTCGTGCTCGACGAACAGCACGGTCATGCCCTGCTCGCGCAGGTCCTTGACGTGGCCGAGCAGTGACTGGGTCAGCGCCGGGTTGACGCCGGCCATCGGCTCGTCGAGCATGACCAGCTCGGGCTCGACCATGAGCGCGCGCGCCATCTCGAGCAGCTTGCGCTGGCCGCCGGAGAGCGAGCCGGCGAAGTCCTCGCGCTTGGCGTCGAGCTTGAACCTGGCCAGCAGCTCGTCGGCCCGCTCGGTGATCGTATCCTCCTGGCCCTTCCAGAAGGCGGGCAGGAGCGCGCGCCAGAAGCTCTCGCCCTTCTGGCCCTGCGCGCCCAGGCGCATGTTCTCCAGCACCGTGAGCTTGGACAGCGCCTTGGTGAGCTGGAAGGTGCGGACCATGCCGGCGCGCGCCACCTTGTGGGCGGGCACGCCGTTCATGCTGCGGCCGTTGAACGTCCACTGGCCGGAGTCGGCCGTGTCGAAGCCGGTGAGCTGGTTGAAGAAGGTGGTCTTGCCGGCGCCGTTGGGGCCGATCAGGGCGGTGATGGAGCCGCGCTGTACCTCGACGTGCTCCACCTCGACCGCGGTGAGGCCGCCGAAGCGACGCACCACGTTGTCGACCACCAGGATCGGGTCGGGCTTGGGCACGCCGGGGTCGCGGGCGAGGTCCTTGAAGGCGGCCAGCGCGGCGGCTTTGCGCTCGTTGGCAGTTGTCTCAGCGTGCATCGATTGCTATCTCCCTCTTGTCCCCGAAGATGCCTTGTGGCCGGAAGACGAGCAAGAGGATCAGTCCAACTCCGACCAGGAGGAAGCGGACGGGACCGACCTGCGTGGAGCTCATGAAGGTGATCAGCCCGGACTCCACCGCCCCGCTGAGCACGCCGTTGACCAGCACCAGCAGCACCCAGAAGATCATCGAGCCGACGACGGGGCCGAACACGCGGGCGGCGCCGCCGAGGATGACGATCGTGTAGGCGAAGAAGGTGGTCTCGGTGCCGAAGATGTCGGGCTGCACCGAGGCGAAGGCCAGCCCGTAGATGAAGCCGCCGAGGCAGCCGATGACACCGCCGAGGATCAGCGACTGCATCTTGTACGAGAAGACGTTCTTGCCGAGGCTGCGCACGGCGTCCTCGTCCTCGCGGATCGCCTTGAGCACGCGCCCCCACGGGCTCTTCATGAGCATGAAGACGATGAGGCAGGAGACGCCGACCAGCGCCCAGCCGACGACCAGCACCCAGAGCACCCGCTCGTTGAAGGTGAACCAGCCGAAGCCGTAGGTCCCGGGGGAGAAGGGGTTCATGGCGTAGAAGCCGTCGGAGAAGCCGCGCCGTCCGTCGGAGCCGCCGAAGACGTCCTTGAACGCCACCGAGCGGAACACGAGCCTGACGATCTCGGCCGCCGCGATGGTGACGATGGCCAGGTAGTCGGCCCGCAGGCGCAGCGTGGGGATGCCCAGGAGGAGGGCCAGCAGCACGGCCGAGAGCAGGCCGACCCCGATGCCCACCCAGAAGGGCAGTCCGAGCACGGTGACGGTGACGGCCAGGCCGTAGCCGGCGACGGCCAGGAAGGCCGACTGGCCGAAGTTGAGCAGGCCGGTGTAGCCGAAGTGGATGTTGATGCCGATCGCGGCGAGCGCGTACCAGACCGTCTCGACGCCGATGGCGGCCTTGACGGTGGTGGAGATGATCGTGGTCCAGTCCATGGTTCCCCCCGTCAGCCGATCCGCTCGCGGCGGCCCAGGATGCCCTGCGGCCGGAAGAGGAGCACGATGATGAGCACGGCCAGCGCGCCGACGCTCTTGAGCTCCGGTGGCACCCACAGGGTGGACACCTGGATGAACAAGCCGACGATGAGTGAGCCGATGAGCGCGCCGAACGCGGTGCCGAGCCCGCCCAGCGTGACGCCGGCGAAGATGAGCAGCAGGATGTCCTGGCCCATGGTGAACTTCAGGTTCTGCGACAGGCCGAGCATCACGCCGGCCAGTGCGGCGATGGCGCCGCCCCCGGTCCAGATGATGCGGATGACCCGGTCGACGTTGATGCCGGAGGAGGCCGCGAGCGCCGGGTTGTCGGCCACGGCGCGGGCCGCCTTGCCGGTGCGGGTGCGCAGCAGCGCGAAGCCGACGATGATCAGGACCGTCAGTTCGATGCCCATCGCGATGAAGTTCTTCGGCGCGGCGGAGATGGGGCCGACCTGGATGCCCGGCTGGGCGGTGTACTGCAGGAAGGACTGGCTCTCGCCGCCGAACAGGAAGAGGAACAGGTATCTCAGGAAGATCGCCACGCCGATCGAGACGATCATCATGGCGATGATGCCGGTGCCCCGCCTGCGCAACTGCCCCCAGAAGAACCTGTCCTGCAGGTAGCCGAGCCCGCCGGCGGCGATCACCGCGATCACGGCGGCGGGGATGAGGTGCACGCCGAAGCCCACGTTGAAGGCGTAGGCGAGCAGGGCGCCCAGGGTGACCAGCTCACCGTGGGCGAAGTTGGTCAGGCCGGTGGTGCCGTAGATGAGCGAGAGGCCGAGCGCGGCGAGCGCGATGATGAGGCCGAGGTTGAGGCCCTCGAAGACGAGCTGGGCCGCCTGGTCCCAGAAGGTGCTCTGCCCGGTGGTGTCGTTCTCGCCTCCGGGGCCGGCGCCGCCTTTGGCCTGCAGGGCGAACAGCACGCTGGTGGGGTTGCCCTCGAACACCGTCGGGGTGCGGACGTTGTTGCCGCCCCGGACCTCGGCGTCCTGGGGAAGGGTGCTGACATCCAGTGTGACCTTGTACTTCCCCGGTTTGTCGACCGGGACCTGCCACGTGCCTTGCGCGTTACTGGTGACCTCGGCGACGGGTTGTCCGCTGTCGGTGGTCACGACGATTTTCACGCCGTTCACTGGCTGGCCTTGGAATGTGAGTGTCCCTCTCAGGCTCTGTTCGGCCGCCGCGAGGGCAGGCGTGGAGAGCAGGAGTACGAGTCCACTCAGGAAGGCCGTGAACGCGATCACGGCTCTGCGCAATGGTGCTCCCTCAGATAGGTCAAGGCGGGGTTGTGCCCCTCCAACTCGACACGCGGGCATCGCAGGCACATCTGGGATGCTGGCGGGAGCCTATTCCGCGAACGCCCGGTTCAGTATGGTTCGTCACCAATTAGTGACAACTGCGTGTCACTCATGTGAGCTGCAAGACGCAGGTCAGGGGCTAAATCGCTGAGACACCTGGCGCTGGAGTCGAACGAATGAATAACGAATCCCGGCGGGCGTGAAAGGAGCCCGGGGGTGGCCTTTGGGACCATGTAAGGCTTCCCCGGCCTCACACGTTATCTACTCGGCCTCCCCGCGGGCTCTGCTCGGACAACCGTAGCGACCCACGGGGCCCGTGTGCAAAGGGAGCGCGGAAGTCGCGCGGCGTTTAGTTGTCGCGAAGCAGGCAGGTGAGCCGCGACGTGCACACGCGCCGCCCCTGCTCATCGGTGATCTCGATCTCGTAGCTGGCCAGCGTGCGGCCGCCGTGCAGGCGGGTCGCGACCCCGGTCACCACGCCCGAGGTGGCCGAGCGGTGGTGGGTGGCGTTGATCTCGATGCCCACCGCCGTGCGGTCGTGCCCCGCGTGGACCGCCGCGGCCACCGAGCCGAGCGTCTCGGCCAGGACCACCGAGGCTCCGCCGTGGAGCAAACCGTACGGCTGGGTGTTGCCCTCGACCGGCATCCGTCCCACCACCCGCTCGGCGCTGACCTCGAGGAACTCCACGCCCATCCGATCGGCGAGCGTGCCCTCGTGCACGGCGGCGTACGCGGCGAGATCCACGGGGTTGGTCTGCGTCAAGGGGATGCCTCCAGACTTTCGAGCTCGGGTTTTCTGTCGTGGTCGCAGACTAGGCTGCTGGTGTGCCGAAGAGTGAAGTGACCCCCAGCCGCCCGTGCCTGCTGCTGCTCGACGGGCATTCCCTGGCTTACCGCGCGTTCTACGCGCTCAAGGACGCCAACCTGATGACCACCGACGGTCAGCACACCGAGGCGGTCTACGGGTTCACCTCGATGCTGACCAACATCCTGCGCGACGAGCGGCCCTCACACGTGGCGGTGGCCTTCGACCGCTCGGAGCCGACGTTCCGGCACGAGGAATACTCCGACTACAAGGCCAACCGGAGCGAGACGCCCGAAGACTTCCGCGGCCAGATGCAGCTGATCTACGAGCTGCTCGGCGTGCTGCGCATCCCGCACCTGTCCAAGGCGGGCTTCGAGGCCGACGACCTGATCGCCACGCTGGCCACGCGGGCCTCCGCCGAGGGCATGGACGTGCTGATCGTCACCGGCGACCGCGACGCGCTGCAGCTCGTCGACGAGCACGTCACGGTGCTGATGACCCGCCGCGGCATCAGCGACATGACGCGGTTCACCCCCGCGGCGGTCGAGGAGAAGTACGGCCTGACCCCCATGCAGTATCCCGACTTCGCCGCGTTGCGCGGCGACCCCAGCGACAACCTGCTCAGCATCCCCGGCGTCGGCGAGAAGACCGCCGCCAAGTGGGTGCGCGAGTTCGGCTCGCTGACCGCGCTGGTCGACCGGGTCGACGAGGTCAAGGGCAAGGTCGGCGACAAGCTGCGCGAGCACGTCGCCCAGGTGCTGATGAACCGCCGGCTCACCGAGCTGCTCCGTGACGTCTCCATCGACGTCGAGCTGGCCGAGCTCAAGCAGGGCAGCTGGGAGCGCGAGGAGATCAACAAGCTCTTCGACACCCTGCAGATCCGCGGCGAGCTGCGCGACCGGGTGTTCAAGACGCTCGGCACCGGCGAGCAGGAGCCCGAGCTGGGCTTCGAGGTCGAGACCGTCATCCTCGGGCCCGACCGCGTCGCCGGCTGGCTGGCCGCGCTGCCGGCCGGCCGCGCGGGCCTCGCCTTCAAGGGCGCCTACGGCAGCGGCACCGGGCGCATCGACGCCATCGCCATCGCCTCGCCCGACGGCACCGCGGCCCACATCGACCCCGTCAAGCTCACCGAGGCCGACGAGGCGGCGCTGCGGGCCTGGCTGGCCGACGAGTCCAGGCCCAAGGCCGTGCACGACGCCAAGGGCCCGATCCTCGCCCTGTGGGCGCAGGGCATGACCCTGAAGGGCCTGTCGTGCGACACCGCCCTGGCCGCCTATCTCGCGATGCCGGGCCAGCGCACGTTCACGCTGGAAGACCTGGCCAGGCGCTATCTCAACCGCGACCTGCGCGCCGAGCAGGAGTCCGACGGGCAGGCCGCGCTGTTCGGCGATGACGAGGACGCCCCGGCCAAGGACCTCGCGCTGCGGGCCCACGCCGCGCTCGAGCTGGCCGAGGCGCTGGAGGGTTTCCTAACCGGCCGCGGCGGCACCCAGCTGCTCACCGACGTCGAGCTGCCGCTGCTGGGCGTGCTGGCCGAGATGGAGCGCGCCGGCATCGCCGTCGACGGCGAATACTTCGCGGGCCTGGAGGCCGAGTTCGGCGCCGCGGTCAAGCACGCGGTGGAGGAGGCGCATCAGGCGGTCGGCGAGCAGTTCAACCTCGGCTCGCCCAAGCAGCTGCAGGAGATCCTGTTCGTCAGGCTGTCACTGCCGAAGACGAAGAAGATCAAGACGGGCTACAGCACCGACGCCGACCAGCTGGCCTGGCTCGCCACGCAGACCGAGCACGAGCTGCCCGTGATCATGCTGCGCCACCGCGACCAGACCAGGCTGCGCACCACGGTCGAGGGGCTGATCAAGGAGATCGCCGACGACGGGCGCGTCCACACGACCTTCAACCAGATCATCGCCGCGACCGGGCGGTTGTCGTCGGAGAAGCCCAACCTGCAGAACATCCCGATCCGCACCGCCGAGGGCCGCCGCATCCGGCAGGGCTTCGTGGTGGGCGAGGGCTACGAGACGCTGCTCACCGCCGACTACAGCCAGATCGAGCTGCGCATCATGGCCCACCTGTCGGGCGACGAGTCGCTGATCGAGGCGTTCGAGTCGGGCCACGACTTCCACCGTGCGACCGCGGCCAGGGTGTTCAACCTGCCACCCGAGCAGATCGACGGAGAGTTGCGCGCCCGCATCAAGGCGATGAACTACGGCCTCGCCTACGGGCTGTCCGACTTCGGCCTGTCCGGCCAGCTCAACATCCCGGTGGCCGAGGCGCGGGCGCTCAAGGAGGAATACTTCCAGGAGTTCGGCGGCGTCCGCGACTTCCTGCACGACATCGTCCGGCAGGCACGCTCCGACGGCTACACCGAGACCATCATGGGCCGCCGCCGCTACCTTCCCGACCTGACCAGCGACAACCGGCAGCGGCGCGAGATGGCCGAGCGGATGGCGCTCAACGCCCCCATCCAGGGCTCGGCGGCCGACATCATCAAGGTCGCCATGCTCAACATCCGGCAGGCCCTCGGCGAGGAGGGGCTCTCCTCCCGGATGCTGCTGCAGGTCCACGACGAGCTGGTGTTCGAGGTGGCGCCGGGCGAGCTCGACCCGCTCACGCGGCTCGTGCGCGACCAGATGAACGCCGCCTACCACCTGCGGGTGCCGCTCGAGGTCTCCGTCGGCGTCGGCCGCACCTGGGAGGACGCGGGCCACTGACGGCCGGCCCGGCCGGGCATTGGCAGGGCATTGGCAGGGCTTTGACAGGGCGCCCGGCAGGGCGCGGCGAGCTCGCCGCCGGTCCCCGACCGGCTCTGGACTACGCTGAAAGGCCGATCTCACCCGAAATGGCACGGGAGTTTTGTGCGGTTATCAGCGTCCCCCACGCGGGTCATCGGTCTCGCGAACGTCGTGGTGGTGGTTCTCGCGATCATCGGGTTGCTGGTGATCCCCTCCTCCGGGCAGCCCCCCGTCCGCAGGCAGGCCGTGGCCACGGCGCAGCCGTCGCCGTCGCGGGCGCCCTCGGACGACCGGCCGCCGGGCGTGGTGGCCACCCCCGAGTTCGCCAGGCAGGTCAAGGCCAACGAGGCCGGCCTGGTGCCGGTCCTGATGTACCACCGGATCCTGAAGAAGCGCCACGCCTCCATCGATCGCACGCCCGAGCAGTTCATGCGGGAGCTCGAACGGCTCGCCAAGCGCGGATACGCGCCGATCACCGCCAGGGAGTTCGTCACCGGCGACATCCGGGTGCCCGCGGGCAGGTTCCCCGTCGTGCTGACCTTCGACGACGGGCACGAGAGCCACTTCGGGCTCGACGCGAGCGGCAATCCCCGTCCCGACACGGCAGTCGGCATGATCCTCGACGTGGCCAGGAGATACCCGTCGTTCCGGCCGGTCGCCACGTTCTGGGTCAACCGCGAGCCGTTCGGGCTGCGTGACAAGCGGCAGCAGGCCGCGGCCGTGAGGTGGCTGACCGACCACGGGTTCGAGGTGGCCAACCACACCTGGTCGCACCCCAACCTGGCGGCGGTGCCGAAGAAGAGGGTCCGCGAGCAGATCGTCCGGCTCGAACGGCTGCTGCGCAAGCTCGGGGCCGGCCCGTCCACGACCATGGCCCTGCCGTACGGGATGCTGCCGCGGCCCAAGAAGCTGGCGCGCGGCGGCACGTGGGACGGCACGACCTACGACTTCTCCGGCGTCTTCCTGGCCGGAGCCGAGCCGTCTGTTTCGCCCTACGCGAAAAAATTCGACCGCGGCGCGATCCAGCGAATCCAGAGCAATGGCAAAAAGGGCGAATGCCGCAAGTGGTGTTCGCAGTTCTGGCTCGAGTGGCTCGACCGGCATCCCGGTGAGCGCTACGTATCCGACGGGGATCCGGATCGGATCTCCGTGCCGCGGAAACTTCGCGGTAATATCGACCCCAAGCGGAGGGGTCAGGTCATCACCTACTAAAGCGGGTGCGCTTGCGTGGCTTGGATTGACCCCCAGCCCAAGGTCTCATATGCTGATCGCTGCGCTGTGGGCTCGCGCGCGCCTCAGACGGAGCGGGCTCGCGCTCGGTCACGTCGATGTCGTAACTCCTCGGCTTGATGCGGAAGAGGGCCTGCCGCGCGTCCGCCACATCGACATCCTGTCCGCGTTCGGAGCAATTCCACACATGACGTCCAGCACTGAGGCAACCTCGAGCACCCCGCAGGTAGCGGTCAACGACATCGGGTCCGAGGAAGCCTTCCTCGCAGCGATCGACGAGACCATCAAGTACTTCAACGACGGCGACATCGTCGAGGGCACCGTCGTCAAGGTCGATCGAGACGAGGTCCTTCTCGATATCGGCTACAAGACCGAGGGGGTCATCCCCTCGCGTGAGCTGTCGATCAAGCACGATGTCGATCCCGCTGACGTCGTGGAGGTCGGCGAGCACGTCGAAGCCCTGGTTCTCCAGAAGGAGGACAAGGAGGGCCGGCTGATCCTGTCCAAGAAGCGCGCTCAGTACGAGCGCGCCTGGGGCACGATCGAGAAGATCAAGGACGAGGACGGCATCGTCACCGGCACCGTCATCGAGGTCGTCAAGGGTGGGCTCATCCTCGACATCGGCCTCCGTGGCTTCCTCCCGGCGTCCCTGGTCGAGATGCGCCGCGTCCGCGACCTGCAGCCCTACGTCGGCCGCGAGCTCGAGGCGAAGATCATCGAGCTCGACAAGAACCGCAACAACGTGGTCCTGTCGCGCCGCGCCTGGCTCGAGCAGACGCAGTCCGAGGTTCGCCAGACGTTCCTCAACACCCTGCAGAAGGGTCAGGTCCGCAAGGGCGTCGTCTCCTCGATCGTCAACTTCGGCGCGTTCGTGGACCTCGGCGGCGTCGACGGCCTGGTCCACGTGTCCGAGCTGTCCTGGAAGCACATCGACCACCCGTCCGAGGTCGTCGAAGTCGGCCAGGAGGTCACGGTCGAGGTCCTCGACGTCGACATGGAGCGCGAGCGCGTCTCCCTGTCGCTCAAGGCCACCCAGGAAGACCCGTGGCAGCAGTTCGCCCGCACCCACCAGATCGGCCAGGTCGTGCCGGGCCGCGTCACCAAGCTGGTGCCGTTCGGCGCGTTCGTCCGGGTCGAGGAGGGCATCGAGGGCCTGGTCCACATCTCCGAGCTGGCCGAGCGCCACGTGGAGATCCCGGAGCAGGTCGTCCAGGTCGGCGACGAGATCTTCGTCAAGATCATCGACATCGACCTCGACCGCCGTCGCATCAGCCTGTCGCTGAAGCAGGCCAACGAGGGTGTCGGCACCGAGGTCGAGTTCGACCCCACGCTCTACGGCATGGCGGCGACCTACGACGACCAGGGTAACTACATCTACCCGGAGGGCTTCGACCCGGAGACCGGGGAGTGGCTCGAGGGCTTCGACAAGCAGCGCGAGGAGTGGGAGCGGCAGTACGCCGAGGCCCAGACCCGCTTCGAGGCTCACAAGAAGCAGATCGAGGAGGCCCGCAAGGCCGAGGCGGAGGCCGGCGAGGCCGCTCCCTCGACCTACTCCGGCGAGACGCAGCCTCAGTCGAGCAGCTCCTCCTCGTCCGCTCCGGCCAGCGGCGCTCTCGCCTCCGACGAGGCTCTCGCGGCTCTGCGCGAGAAGCTCGCGGGCGGTCAGAGCTAAGGGATAGGCAGTCCGGAAAGGCCCCGCACGGGATCGATCGTGCGGGGCCTTTCCGCGTCTGCACGGCGCACAGGGAGGGACCCTGGCTGGCCGGCCCCGGCACTGAAGTGCTGGCCGGCCCCGGCACTGAAGTAGGGTGCTGCGGGTGGACATCGAGCGGGCGCTGGCCGCCGACGCGGGCGAGATCCTCACCGTCCAGCGGGCGGCCTACGTGAGCGAGGCGCAGCTCTACGGCGATCCGTTCATCCCGCCGCTGGTGGAGTCCGTGGAGCAGGTCCGCAAGGCCGTCGAGAGCGGGATCGTGCTCAAGGCCGTCGACGCCGGCCGGATCGTCGGCGCCGTGCGCGGCCGGCTGTCCGGCACCACCTGCCTGGTCGGACGGCTGGTGGTCGCACCCGACCGGCAGGGCCGGGGGCTCGGCACGGCGCTGCTCGGCGCGCTGCACGAGCAGGTGCCGGAGGCGGGCGCGTTCGACCTGTTCACGGGGCACCTGTCCGGCGGAAACCTGCGGCTCTACCGGCGCCTCGGCTACCGTGAGACGCATCGCGAACGGATGGACGACCACCTGACGCTCGTCCACCTGCGCAGGCAGCCGCTCCCCGGGATGCCGCCCCGCGCCCCGCGCGGCTAGGCTTGCCGGGTGCTGATGATTGGTCTCACCGGCGGCATCGGGTCGGGCAAGAGCGAGGTCTCCCAACGGCTCGCGGCCAGGGGCGCCGTCGTGATCGACGCCGACAGGATCGCCCGCGAGGTGGTGGAGCCCGGCACGCCGGGGCTGGCCCGGGTGGTGGAGGTCTTCGGCGACGAGGTGCTGCGGCCCGACGGCTCGCTCAACAGGGAGAAGCTCGGCACCATCGTCTTCGCCGACCCCGGCAAGCTCGCCGCGCTCAACGCCATCGTCCATCCGCTGGTGGGGGAGCGGGTCGCCGAGTCGCAGGCGAAGGCGGCCGACGACGCGATCGTCGTCTACGACGTGCCCCTGCTGGCGGAGAACGGCCTGGCCCCCATGTACGACGTGGTCATCGTCGTCGACGCCTCCGACGAGATTCGCCTGGCTCGCCTGGCCGAGCACCGCGGCATGGCGGAGCACGACGCCAAGGCCCGCATCGCCGCCCAGGCCAGCCGCGAAGACCGCCTCAAGATCGCTCACATCGTCATCGACAACGACGGCTCGCTGGACGCGCTCGACGCCAGGGTCGACGAGGTCTGGCACGACCTGCAGAGCCGCGCCGCCCGAGGCTGACCGGCGTCCCTGGCACAGGAGGGCGTCACGGCGTCATTCCACGCCCTCGCGGCCGGCGCGATCACCCTTCCCGCGGGCTCACGGGCTCACGGGCTCACGGGCCCACTGGCTGGAGGTGTGGCTGGGGGAGCTGCACGCGTTGCCCGGCAGGCGGGCGCGCACACGTTTCGCGGCCCAGCTGCTCCGGGGAATGCCCGGGATGGTCGCGGCCCTGCGGTGGCCGGCGGCGTTTCGGCAGCCTGGGGATAGGATCGTCGCAGGTCCATCCGTACGCGACGCCCGTAGGTGATGTACAGGTGACATCGATAGGTGACGCCCGTACGTGACATCCGTAGGTGACGTCTAGAGGCCGCACGTGATGACCGTACGTGACGTTCGTGCGATGAGCGGGGATGAGCGGGAGGGGGCGGGTTGAGGGCATGACCGATGAGCGGGCCGCCGGGCCGGGCGCCGGCGGGGAGCTGCGGGCCGACTGCGGGAGCTGCTTCGGGCTGTGCTGCGTGGCCCTGCCCTTCTCGGCCTCGGCCGACTTCGCGATCGACAAGGACGCCGGGCAGCCGTGCCGCAACCTGCGTGACGACTTCCGCTGCGGCATCCACCGGACCCTGCGGCAGGAGGGCTTCGCGGGCTGCACCGTCTACGACTGCTTCGGCGCGGGCCAGAAGGTCTCACAGGTCACCTTCGGCGGTCAGGACTGGCGGCGGGCCCCGGGCACGGCCCGGCAGATGTTCGAGGTGTTCCCGGTCATGCGGCAGCTTCACGAGCTGCTCTGGTATCTGACGCAGGCGCTGGCGCTGCCGCCGGCCCGCCCGGTCCACGACGAGCTCCGCCTCGCCCTCGACGAGACCGACCGTCTCACCCGCCGCGATCCCGGCGCGCTCGTGGAGCTGGACGTGGCGGCTCACCGGCGGCAGGTCAACACCTTGCTGCTGCGTACGAGCGAGCTGGTGCGCGCCGGAGCCCCGCGGCGCAAGGACAGGCGCGGGGCAGACCTCATCGGCGCCAAGCTCGGCGGCGCCGACCTCAGGGGGGCCGACCTGAGAGGCGCCTATCTCATCGGCGCCGACCTGCGGCGGGCCGACCTGAGGACGGCCGACCTCATCGGTGCCGACCTGCGGGGCGCCGACCTGGGCGGAGCCGACCTCACCGGGGCCATCTTCGTCACCCAGTCGCAGCTCGACGCGGCCAAGGGCGACGCCGCCACGAGAGTGCCCGCCGCCCTCACCCGCCCCGCGCACTGGCAGGCCCCGCGGCGCGGGCCCGGCCGCCGCAGATGATCAGAAGGGCGCGTCCAGCGCCACCTGGCGGACCCCCGGCAGGTGCGGATCCAGCTCACCCAGCTCGAACCTCGACATCCCGATGACGTGCCAGAACTGACCGGCCAGCTCCCCCTGCACCTTGTAGCGCCCGTCGGGCGACAGCGCGGCCCAGCCCTCCGGCAGCCCCAGCAGCGTCGCCCGGCGGGCCGAGCCCTCCCAGAGGATCACCATGCCGTCGTCTCCGGCGCTGGCCAGCAGATCGGACGTGGGACTGTAGGCCACCGACCAGACCCGCCGGGCGTGCCCGGCGAGCGTGTGGAGCGGTCGCCCGGTCGCGGAGTCCCACACCCGCACGGTCAGGTCGTCGCCGCCCGTGGCCAATCGGTCGCCCGTGGCGTTGAAGGCCACGCTCCACAACCGTCCGGTGTGCTGGGTGAGCGTGTGCCTGAGCAGCGGCTGCCACGGCTGGCCGGGACGCAGCTCCCACACCATGGCCCGGCCGTCGTTGCTCGCGCTGGCCAGAAGCCGGCCCGAGGGTGAGAACACCACCGAGTAGACCCGGTCGGTGTGGCCGTCGAGGGTCGCCACCCGGCCACCCGAATCGACGTGCCAGATGCGGACCAGCCGGTCGTCGCAGCCCGTCGCCAGGTAGCGGCCGTCGGGGCTGAAGGCGATCGAGCGGACCCGGCCGCGGTGGTCGGCCAGGTTGCTCACCAGGCGGCCCGTCGCGCGGTACCAGACGCGTACGCTGTCGTCGTCGTTGGCCGTGGCCAGCAGTGAGCCGTCGGGGCTGAACGCCTCGGCCCACACGTGTTCGGTCTCGGCGTTGAGCTCACGCTCGTAGTCGCCGGTGGTGGCGTTCCAGAAGTGCACGCCGCCGTCGTTGCTGGAGGTGGCGAGCACCGGCCCGGCGGGGGAGAAGAGGGCGGAGATGAGCCGGTCGGCCGTGCCGGTGAACTCGCGCAGCCGCCGCCCGGTGTGCGGCTCCCAGACGCGGACGACCCCGTCGTTGCCGCTGGTCGCCAGCATCGAGCCGTCGGCGCTGAACCGGACCGAGGAGATGCGCCGGCCGTGGCCACGCAGCAGGCGCTGGCACTGGCCGGTCACCGGGTCCCACAGCCGGACGGTGCCGTCGTTGCTGCTGGTGGCCAGCTGCTCCCCGTCGGGGCGGAACGCGAACGGCCAGACCGAGCTGCGGTGCCCGGTCAGCTCGACCCGGGTCGTGCCGCCCACCGCCTGGAGCCGGACGATGCCGTTGCGGTCGCCGCTGGCGAGTGTGCGGCCGTCGGGGCTGAACGTCACCTGGTAGATCGTCGCGTCGTGGGCGGTGTGCACGCCGTGGCCTCGGCCAGCGACCGGGTCCCAGAGCCGTACGGTCCCGGACGTGTCGCCGGTGGCCAGCAGCGAGCCGTCGGGGGAGAAGTTCACGCAGTAGATGCCGCCGGTGTGGCCGGTCAGCTCGTGGCGCCGGGTCCACGACGCGGTGTCCCACACGCGGACGGTTCCGGCCTCGTCGCCGGTGGCCAGCAGCGACCCGTCGGGGCTGTGCACGGTGCGGTAGACGGAGCCGCGATGCCCGTGGAGCGTGCCCGCCATCTCGCCCGAGGTGAGATCCCAGATCCGCACCACGCCCGCCGCGTCGCCCGTGACCAGCACGGAGTGGCCGAACGAGGCCGTGTAGACGGGTTCGTGGTGACCGGCCAGCTGGTGGACCTGCCGCCCGGTGGCCGTCTCCCAGAGGCGGACCACGCCGTCGCCGCCGCCCGCCGCCACCAGGTCGGCGCCGGGGCTGAGTCGTACGGGCCAGACGCCGTCGGGATGGCCGGACAGCCGGCGCAGCAGCTCGCCGGTGAGTGGGTCCCACAGCAGCACGCTCCCGTCGCTCGCGCCGGTGGCCAGCAGGCCGCCGGCGAACGAGACGGCGTAGACGCGGCCGTGGTGCCCCTGGAGGGTGCGCACGGGCGCCCCGCCGACGCAGAGCAGCACGTTGCCGTCCTCGCCGCCGATCGCGATCGTCGACCCGTCGGGGCTGTAGGCGATGGGCTCGGGCAGGCGGCTGGTCTGGAAGTGATATCCGTACGGCACGCCGATCCCGGCGGGAGCCAGCTGCGTCTCGACCGGCTGGCCGGGCACCACGGCCGCGCCCGGGAGCCGCGGTAGCGTGCCCGTCACGTTGATCAGCGTGGCCCGGTGCCAGCGGGCGCCCTCGGCCGACACGTCGCTCAGGTCGGTCCTCGCCAGCCGGGCCCCCGACAGGTCGGCGCCGCGCAGGTCGGCGCCGGTCAGCCGGGCCCCGTCGAGCCGCGCCCCCACCAGCTTGGCGTCGCGCAGCACCGCCCTGGACAGGTTGGTGCCGGCCAGCGTGGCGTCGGTCAGGTCGGCGCCGGTCAGGTCGACCTCCTGCAGGTCGCGCGCCGACAGGTCCTCGCCCTTGAGGTTGGCGCCGCGCAGGTCGGCCCGCGCGGGGGTGCGCAGCCTGGCCGCGATCTTGACGGCGTTGGCGCGGGCCATGTCGTCGCCCGGCGGATCCGCCACCCACGCCCGCAGCGCCCGCGGGTCGGCCAGGTCGCACAGGAACTCGACGGTCAGCGCCGACAGCGGCCGCCGCGACAGCGTAACCGGGGCGGCGATCGTCGCCGCGATGTGCCGGGCGATCAGCCACTCCATCACCGACGAGTGGATGAACCCGAACATGCCCTCGTCGGTGCGCACCAGCAGGCTGCCCGACCCCATCGCGTAGGCGGTGTGCGCGGCGGTCAGCTGTCCGCCGGCCAGATCGGTGAGCGTCTCGGCGATCTCGGTCAGCTCGTCGACGCCGAGCAGCGACTCGCCGGAGTCCCACAGGCGCAGCGCGAGCGCCGTCACCGCCCGCCACAGCTCCGCGGTGGTCAGTGCCGTGGCCGAGCCGGGCACCTTGGCCCGCCGCTCCTCGAAGGCCAGCCAGGAGCTGAGGATCTCTTCGTACAGCAGGGCCGGGCTGATCGTCTGGCGGGCCACGGCCACCGTGCGCAGCCGGTCGGCGTCGAGGTCGGCGATGAAGCTCAGCATGCGAGGGTTCTGCGCGAGGTCGAGCAGGTCCTTGATGCCCTCCATCAGCGACATGCGCGCCGTGGCCTCGTCGCCGTCGTCGAACCGGTTGGCCAGGTAGGAGCGGATCTGGTCGCGGGTGAAGTCCTCGACGGCCAGCACCCGCCGCTGCGGCAGCACCCCCACCATCTCGCCGAGCGAGGTGAGGACCTGGCTGTGCGACTTGAAGTGCTGGGTGCGGCTGGCGACCACGATCTTCGCCTTGTCCTCGGCCGCGGCCAGCAGGGTCGTCAGGTGGTCGGCGGCCCGGTCGTAGGTGAGCCGGGTGACGAGCTCGTCGAAGCCGTCGAACAGCAGCACGATCCGGCCCTGCCGCAGGAGGTAGCGGAACGCCTTGAGGTCGATGTACTCCTCGCCGTGGTTGGCCAGGTGGGCGGCCACGAGCGCGTCGACCGAATGCGCCTTGTCCAGGGCCCGCAGCTCGATCAGGATCGGCGTCAGGTGGGGCAGCTCGGCCGGGATGCGCCTGGCCAGCTCGCGCAGCGCGAACGTCTTGCCATGGCCGAAGTCGCCGAGCAGCAGCAGGAACCTGCCGTGGTCGGCCGCCAGCAGCCGCATCAGCTCGTCGGTGAGCCTGTGCTTGATCTGATGGCCGGGCCGGTCGAGCTCGCGGTAGCGCTGCGGCACGTACAGGCCGGGTGGGTAGCGCCGGTCGGCGCTGAGCCTCGCGGTCTGCTCGGCCACGTAGCCGGACAGGTCGAGCAGGCCCTGGAACTCGGTGAAGCTCCGCAGCCGCACGCCCCTGCGCATGAGGTCGTCGCGGAGCGGCCGGGCCGGGGGCGGGCCCTGGTAGACGAGCTCGGACGACAGGTCGGCGGCGTGCGCCCGGCGGACGAAGTCTTCGGCGGCGGTGGTGTCGAGCTCGCCCACGTGGGCGCCGATCATCGTCTGGCGGACGAAGCCGTCCTCGGGATGGGTGACCACGAGGTGGCCGGCGAAGCGGCGGATCCTGGCCCGCTCGTGCCGGGCCTCGCACACCTCGGTGATCCGGTCGAGCAGCAGCTCGACGGGGCTCGGCTCGCGCTCGGCGGGCTCCGGCCGGGGGGCAGGCACGGACGGCGCCTCGCCGGTGAACGTGGTCCGCGCGGCCCGCCAGCCGTGGGCGGCGCGTACCGGCTCGTGGTCGGGCGACCACGTCCGCAGCCCGTCGGGGGTGATCTCGATCACCTGGTGGCGGCCGGCTCGTGGCGCGGCGACCATGGCCCCGCCCGCCTCGCGGGGGCCGGTCACCGTGCCCGAGCCGTGGAACAGCAGGTTGAGCCGGTGCGACAGGAGGCGTTCGTAGGCCGGGGCGTCGCGCAGCGCGTCGGGCGGATGGCCGAGCGCGCCCAGCCGCAGCCACGCGCTCTCCTCGTACGGCCGCAGCCGCTCGGCGAACCACGCGGCCTGCGCCTCCCCGAGCAGCGCGAAGGCGTCGCGCTCCAGGTGGCTCATGGCCATCGTGGAGTTGAGCCCGGCCACCACCACCTTCAGGTCGGGCACCTCGAACAGGGTCCACGGCTGCCCGCCGTCGAACACCCGGTCGTCCAGCCCCTGGTAGACCTCGCCGAACAGCCCGGCGAAGTGGCGCCACTTGGGCCAGTAGGGCGGCTGCGGGCTGACGTCGTCGGCCTCGCAGGTGAGGAAGTAGGCGCTGGCCGCGGCCTTGGTCACGTCGCGCGGCCCCGGCACGATCACCAGGCGGTGCGGCTCCAGCCCGATGAGCAGCCGCAGGTCGGTGACGAACCGGGTGGCCTGGCCGAACTGCCCGAGGCTGCCCGACTCGGTCAGGTCGCCGCTGACGACCATGAGGTCGGGCCGCGGCATGCCCTTGTCGTACATGGCGGTCAGGTCGGCCCAGATGCGCGCCTGCATGTCCTCGGGGGTGAACGGCTCGCCGGGGTCGGGCAGCGCGCGGCCGAACCGGGGGCCGCCGATGTGCAGGACGCTGAGCGACTCGCGCCGCTGTGCCACCGCGGCCGACGGCGGGAACTTCGGCGCCGTGACCGGAGCGCGGCGGGAACGGGCGCGCTCGGCGGGCGGCGGCAGGGTCGGCGCGGGCAGCGGGACGCCGGGGCCGGTGGGGAAGGCGGGCGGCGCCTCGGGCTTGGCCCGGCCCGCCATGGCCTCTCTGACGCGGCCCAGCAGCAGTGCCCTGGCCTGCCCGGAGTCGGTGATGCCGAGCAGGTCGACCCAGGTGATCGTGGACAGCAGCCCTTCGAGCCGGACGTCCTCCAGCCTGATCGTCACCAGTTTGTTCGACGGGTTGCCGGGGTCGGCGCGCAGCGCGGCCTGCCACTCCAGCCGGCCGTAGCGCGAGGTCAGGTAGTTGCGCGAGAGCACCGCCACGACCAGCTGGGCCTCGCTGACGCCGCGGTCCATGAAGTCGATGAAGTTGGTGCCGGGCACGAAGTCCCACGCCTGGATCATGGTCTTGTAACCCGCGGCCTCGAGCTCCCATGCGATCCACGTCGCCCATGCCGTGTCGGCGGGGGAGTAGCTGACGAAGATCTCGGTCGGCCTGCCCTCACGTGCCATCTGCTCAGTATCCCTCGCGGGATCGGCGTTTTGGAGTCGATGTGCGATCATCATCGGGTGTGGCGGCGTCTTGACGTGCTCGACTGGATCAGGATCGGGCTGCTCACGCTCGGTCTGATCTTCGTGGCGACCGGGCTGCTTCCCCTGCAGGACGCGGTCGAGAGCCTGGACGAGATCGGGCCGCTGCTGGTGTTCCTGGTGGGCGTCATCGTGCTGGCGGAGCTGACCAAGGAGGCCCAGGTCTTCGACGCCATCGCGGCCAGGATGGCGGTGCTCGGCCGCGGCAACTACTTCGCCCTGTTCGTCTTGTGTACGGCCTTCGCATCATTTGTCACGATATTTCTTAACCTCGATACGACTGCAGTGTTGCTCACCCCGGTCATGCTGGCCCTCGCGCCCAAGGCCCGCATCGCCGCCCTGCCGCTGGCCATGACCACGATCTGGCTGGCCAACACCGCCAGCCTGCTGCTGCCGGTCTCCAACCTGACCAACCTCCTGGGCATGGAGAAGATCGGCCTCGACGCCCAGGGGTTCGCCGCGCGCATGTGGGCGCCGCAGATCGTCGCGATCGCGGTCACCATGGCCTTCCTGTGGACGTTCTACTGGCGGCGCGGCGAGCGTCGCGACCTGCGCTACACCCCGCCGCTGCTGGAGCCGGTCGGCGACCGGGCGCTGTTCGCCGCCGCCTCGGCCGCGTGCGCCCTGTTCATCGGCCTGCTGCTGCTCAACGTGCACGTCGCGGTCGCGGCGCCGGCGTCCGCCCTGATCATCGTGGTGGCGTTCGCCGTGCGCGCCCGCGAGCGGCTCACCTGGGCCCTGGTCCCCTGGCAGCTGCTCATCTTCGTGACGGGCCTGTTCCTGGTGGTGCCGACCCTCAGCAGGTACGGCCTGGCCGACCTGATGGGCTGGATGCTCGGCGCCGAGCGCGACCCCTACCGGACCGCCGCCGTCGGGGCCGGGCTGTCCAACCTCATCAACAACCTGCCCGCCTACAAGGCCGTCGAGGCGGTCATCCCGTCCGGCGAGCAGGGGCAGCTGCTCGCCCTGCTCACCGGCACCAACGTCGGGCCGGTCGTCACGCCCTGGGCCTCGCTGGCCACGCTCCTGTGGTTCGAGTCGTGCGGCCGCCACGGCGTCAAGGTGCCGATGCGCCGCTTCCTGCTGACCGGTGCCGGCCTGGCCGTCGTCGGCGTGCTGGCCACCGCCTGGGCCCTCGTCGTGACGACCTGAGCGGCTCAGCGGATCAGCGCGAGCAGGCCGGGCAGAGCGTGCGGGTGGGCCGCGACGAAGCTGCGGTCATCGGCGGTGCCGTCGATGCTCTCCTCGAACGGCCCGCCGTCCAGGGCGCGGATCTCGATGCCCGCCTCCTGCGCGATGAGCGCCCCCGCGGGCAGGTCGACCGCCTCGGCCCGGTAGCCGACCATGCCGTCGATGTCGCCCCTGGCCAGCATCGCCCACGACAGCAGCGGCGCCCACAGCTGCAGGACGCGCCGCGCGCTCAGCTCCAGCGCCGCCTTCAGCGATCGTACGGTCGCGTCGCTCCTGGACACGGTGTAGCCCTGAGTCCACGCCAGCAGCGGCCCGTGCCGTGACGGACGGTGGGACGCGATCAGCCGGCGCCCCGAGGAGGTGACGGCGCCACGGCCGCGGATCGCCGACCAGGTCTGGGCGGTGACCGGGTCGTGCACCACGCCCAGCTGGGGACGGCCGCCACGGCACAGGGCCAGGCCGACGACGTAGGCGGGCAGGCCGATCGCCACGTTGTTGGTGCCGTCGAGCGGATCCACCAGCCACGTCCACTCCCCGCCCGACGCGCCCAGCAGGCCGGACTCCTCGGCGATGACCGCGTGCGAGGGGAAGGCCGTCAGGATGCGCTCCAGCAGCAGCTTCTCCGAGGCCAGGTCCAGGTCGGTCACCACGTCGCCGGAGCCGCCCTTGGGCCGCACCCCGATGGCGCCGCCCGTGCCGGCCAGGAGCAGGGCGCCCGCGGCCTGCGCGGCGTCAACGGCGACCGCGCGAGCGTGATCCAGATCCATCGTGGCACCCTTCAGGTCAGGTGGGCGGCGATCAGGCTGACGGCGAGCGCCGTCTCCTTGGCGTCGAGCGGCTCCCTGGCCACGTGGTGGCCACCCGCGCCGAGCGGGCCGAGCGACAGGTCGCGGCTGCCCAGGCGCCCCCTGCCGAGCGCGATGGTGGCCGCCTCACCGCCCTCCGGCACCACACTGCTGTGGAACCGGTCCGCGGGCAGCGTATAGCTGTCACCCGCGCCGAACACCTCGACGCGGCCGGTCGCGTGTCGCACGGTGCGGCGGGTGGGTGAGATGTGGTCGCCGTCGGCCGCGCTGACCACCTCGAACACGCGGTGCGTCGCGTCGTGCGCGGCGTCGGTGACCACGGCCAGCACGTTGCGCATCTGGCCGTAGAGCACGTGGCTGAACAGGTCCCAGCTGTGGCAGTGGATCTGCGAGGTGGTGCTGCGCGCGTGGGCGAGCGTGCCCGACCACAGGTGCAGGCAGACCCCGTCGCCGCCGTCGCGTTCGAGCGGCATGCAGACGAACCCGAGCGGGTGGCGCACGGCCGTGACGTCGCCCCCGGAGATCGCCCGCAGCGCCCACGACCTGGCCCGCCCCTCGGCGACCTGCTGATAGACGCCCTGGTAACTCATGACCTGTACGGATTGACGGCCCGCAAGGCCTTGCGGGCGATATCGACGACGTCGTGCTCGTTGTAGGCCCTGGGCAGCGGCACCCCGACCTTCTCGAACAACTCCTGCACCTCTTCGACCGTCGGCTCGTCGCTCAGCGGCACCCGCTTGTACATCTCCAGCGGCACCCGGCGCGCCTGCTCGAAGCTGAGCCGTAACTCGGTGTCGCAGTTTTCGTAGAAGAACGTGCCGGCCAGCGCCGTCATCGCCCGGTTGGGGTCTTCGACCGTCATGATCAGGCGGGTGGCCGACAGGTCCCAGCGGAACGTGGTCATCGTCGCCGACAGCCCCACCCCGATGTCGAGCAGCCCATAGCGCTGGCGGTGCCAGAACGCGGCCAGGATCGTGGCGAACGACTCCTTCCGGACCCTGTCAGTGGTCCACGTCTCGCCGGTGCCGTCGGGGACGTCGGACAGCGAGCGCCGGTAGTGGGCGTACGTCTCGCACACCTCGGCGTTGGACGGGTCGATCACCTCGATCCTGACCGTCAGGTGGCGCTTGACCCTGCGCGCGGCGGCGGCGCACTCGGGCAGGGTGACGGCCCGCAGGTAGGTGCCGGTGCCGCCCTTGAAACTCCACCGCGTGGTGTCCTTGCGGGCCTCGGCGTGCGCCTGGGCGATCTCCTGGCGGCTGCCCAGCACGCGGACCAGCTGGAGCGAGTCGAGCGCCTTGCGGGTGCCGGCCACCAGGGTGTCGATCTCGTCGAGGCGCCGCAGCCGCACCGGCAGGTCGGCGAGCGCGCCCGAGGTGATCGTCGCCTCGACGGGGGCCTGGCGGGCGCGGTCGCGCAGCAGCGCGGTGGCCACGAGCGCCAGGATCACCAGGGTGGCCGCGCTGACGAGCTGGCGCTGCACGTCGACGCCTTCGGGCCCGAAGATGTCCTCGGGCATGATGCCGAGCACGCCCACCACGATGGCCAGGCCGAGGGCGATCGCGCCGTCGGCGTTCTGGGCCGCCCACGGGGCGATCCTGCGCAACGCCGCCATGAACCGTGCCATCGTTCGCCCCGCATCCCGACGATCAGTCAGTCCCCACGTCATGGTAACGAGCGCGCCATGCGATCACCAGCGCACGCAGGGATACGGCCGCCGACCCCCGGACGGGATCGGCGGCCGTGACGATCGACCCGGAACTCCTTCCCGCCGGCCCGCGCCGGCCGGGCAGGTCAGAACCAGCCGCGGCGGCGCGCCATCTGCTCCAGGGCGCGCTGCAGCGCCTCGTCGGCCGAGCCGGGGTGGGCGTCGTAGCGGACCGTGAAGCGGTTGAGGGCGTCGTGGCCGGAGGTCAGGAAGCCACCCCGCTTGTCGGCCTCGAGGATGACGTCCATCTGCCGCGGCCCGGCGATGAACGTCAGCTCCAGCTCGTTGAAGTGGCGCCGCCACTGGCCGCCCGCGTAGTACTCGATCTCCTGGAAGAACGGCATCGTGGAGCCGTACAGCGTGCCCCGCTCCAGGTCGGCCTTCTTGAAGTGGAAGCCGAGCCGGTCGAGCGCGCCGAGGACGTGCTCCTGCGCCGGCAGCGGGCTGACGAACAGCGGGTCGAGATCGCCCTTGTCCAGCGCGCCGGCCAGCGCCAGCTCGGTCTGGACGCCCAGCCGCATGCCGCGCAGCGGCTGCCCGCCGATGGCGCTGATCGGCGTCTCCCACGGGATCGTGATCTCGAACGGCTGGCTGTGCTGCGCGCCCGCGGTCAGCTGGAACGTCCCCGCCACCTGCTGGCGCAGGAAGCTGTAGGACGTCTTGTACTCGTGGTCGCCCTGTTCGATCTCGACCACGGCGGTCAGGTCGAGGTAGATGCCCTCGACCTTGTAGTCGGAGCCGCCGCCGCGGAAGTTGACCATGCCGCGCAGCGGATCACCGGGGCGTACGCCGGTGCCGGTCAGCACAGTGTCTACTTCGACGCCCGCGCCGAACGCGGCCATCAGCTTGCGGAACACCATGGGATTCTCCTATGCGGTCGGTGCCTCGCCATTGTGGCGGCCCGAGATGCGGGGGAGCAGCTGGGCCAGGAGGAGGGTGGACAGTGCGGAGTCGCCGGCGCCCTGCTGGGTGCGCACCACCAGGGGCTGCGGGGCGCTCTCGGCCAGCTTGGCGCCCACGTCGAGACGCCGGCGGGCCAGCTCGTACTGCAGGACGGCCCGGTTGTCGCGGTAGGACTCGGCCAGCCGGCGCAGCGCCTTGGCCTCGTTCTCGGCCGAGGTCAGCTCGGCGCGGCCGCGGGCCTCGATCTCCCAGCGCACCCGCTGGGCCTCGGTCTCCTGCTCCTCGAGCATCCGCGCCACGTCCTTGCGGGCCGTGTTGTGCGCGGCCTTGACCTCGACGACGCGGGCGTCGCGGGTCTTCTTGGAGCGCTCGATCTCCATGAGCAGGGTGTCGATGCGGCGCTTGCGGGTCAGCTCCCACTCGCGCTCGTACGCCGACAGCTCCTTGGCGACCTTCTCGCGGGTGGCCAGGTGCTGCTGGTACTGGTCGGGCAGCTGCACGTCGGGGATGTTGGCGCCGGTGACGCGCACGCCGTAGCGGCCGAGCTGGCGGTTGAGCGCCTCCTGCATGTCACCCACGTCGGAGCCGCGCAGGTCGTAGGCCCGCTCGGTGTTGACCCGGCGGCTGCGCTGCCTGATCGCGTCCTGCACGGCGCTGGACAGGACCAGGTCGAAGTTGCCCGCGCCGATCGTGCGGACGAACGCCACCGGATCGACGATGCGGAACTTGAGGAAGAACTCGATCGACTTCAGCGGCACGTTCTCGGCCGTCGGGCAGGCCACGATGGGCGCCGAGTAGGGGATCTCGGTCGAGGTGTCGACGACGGCGTCCACCCGGTCCCACGGCACCCACAGGTAGTGGCGGCCGGGCGGCAGCGTGCCGGTGATGGCGCCCCAGCGGCTGCGCACGCCGGTGGTGCCCTCCTCGATCTCGATGATCGCCCGGCGCCACATCCAGATCGCCGCCACGACCAGGAAGAACAGCGCCATCGGCGCGGCCAGCAGGGTGAGGCCGGTCAGCGCGGCCATCCCGGCGAAGTAGACGCCGATGAAGACCAGCGACATCCAGGCGAAGCCCCGCCTGTCCTTGGGGATGACGACGGGCACGAGCTGGCCCTGCTCGCCGCCGCGCAGCAGCTGGCGGATGTCGGACCAGGAGGCCAGCGACTCCTTGATCTTCGAGAACTCGCGGCCGCTCATCGGACCTCACGCTCCACATTCCGTGCGATGTGCCGCTCGGCCGCGGTCGTCGCCGCCGCTTCGAGCTCGGGGGCGGGCGCCTCGGCGACCTCCTCGGCGACCTTCCTGAGCAGCGCGGTGATCTCCGCCTCGCGGTCGTCCACGCGCTTGCCGATCTCGGACAGCCTGGACCGGATGGCGGCCATGTCCTCGCGGGAGAACAGCGCGGCCCCCTTCCCGCCGACCAGTTGCTGGGCCAGCGCCAGGAAGTCGATGTCGGTGTGCTCGCCCACCTGCACGACCTGCGGTAGCCGGTTCGAGACCGACTCCAGCTTGTCCAGCAGGTCCTGCTGGAAGCGGTACTCGAGGATCTCCGGAGCCTCGGCCGCGCTGAGCGCCCGGATGTCCAGCGCCTGGGCCTCCAGCAGCGCCGAGTTGGCCTTGGCCGTGGACTCGGCCTCGACCAGCCGCTGCCGGGCCTGCGCCTTGGCCTGGTGCTCGGCCCGTTCGAGCGCGGTGTCCATGCGGGCCTGGTAGCCGGCGATCTCCGCCTGGATGGCGCTCAGCGTCTCCTGCAGCCCGGCCAGCTCCTTGATCAGGTCGCCCTCGTTCTGCTCCTTGCGCAGCTGCAGCTCGTACTCGTAGGTGTAGGCCTCCTTGGCGACTCGCACCATCTCGGGCGCCGCCAGGTCCATCCGGTACTCCTGGCTCGACGGCTCGGCGTGCGTGATGTTCACGTCGGTGAGCCGGACGGCGGGCAGGAACTGCTGGTTGAGGCTCTCCAGCATGCCGTGCGTGCTCTCGCCCACCAGGTCGTAGATGTCCTCGGCCCGCTGGGCGTAGATGAGGGACCGGGTGACCTCGCTGATGGCGTTCTGCAGCTTGGACTGGAAGCCGCTGACCGAACCGAGCACGAAGATGAACTCCGCCGGGTTCTCGATCCTGAACTGCAGGAACAGGTCGACGCTCGCCTTGACGCCCTGCTGGGTCGGCGCCTCGCGGATGGGGGCGTTGAACGGGTACTCGCGGGTGGTGTTGACGATGTAGCTGACCCGCTTCCACGGGTTGAACAGCGTCACCCTGCCCGGCTCGGCGATGTGCACGAGCTTGCCGAACTTGGTGATCAGCGCCTTGCAGCCCTCGGGCACCATGACCACGCTGCGCCGCCACCACAGGAACGCGGCGGCCAGCACCAGGACGATCCAGTAGTGCGGGCCGAAGAACAGGTCGGTGTTGGGGATCACGTTGCCGAGCGCGCCGATGAGGCCCAGCATCACCAGGATGCCGAGCGGGACGATCACCTTGGCGGTGCCGCTCTTGGGGATCACCACGGGCGAGATGACGTGCATGCCGTTCTCGGCGAAGCTGCGGTTGACGATCTCGCCGGCCTCGTTCAGCGAGGCGGTCCTGGCCTCGATCAGCGTGCCGATCGAGACGCCGCCGTCGCGAGCCGCGGCGAAGTCGTGCGGGTTCAGCGCGAAGCCGGGGGCCTGCCCGGGATGGTTCATCGCCTGGCCGACGGCCTGGCCCATCGCCTGACGCACGTCACCACCCTGCATGACGGCCTGAGCTAACCCTTGACCTGCTTGGATGAATGCCTCTCTGGGGCGTGCCATAACACCTTCCTTTTCCGCTACAGGCGATTTCGACCGTATCGGGTACGACTTACTGTTCGCTTGCAGCGCTGGTCACAGGTCTATTGCGTTCGATAGCAGACATGCTATGAATGTAGTACTCCTACTACTTGGGGGATTGATGAGCACAGTGGGCGAGCTGGACGGCCACGTCGACGCCGCCGGCACCACCGCCGCGATCGAGGTCGGCGACCTGCGCATGAGCTACGGGCGGAACGAGGTGCTGCGGGGCGTCGACTTCGCGGTGGCCCCGGGCGAGGTCGTCGCGCTGCTCGGCCCCAACGGCGCGGGCAAGACCACCACCATCGAGATCCTGGAGGGCTTCCGCGTGCCCTCGGCGGGCCGGGCGCGGGTGCTCGGCGCCGATCGCGGATGGACCGAGTTCAAGCACACCCTGATCGCCCCCCAGGAGATCGGCTTCGCGCTGGTCACCACCGCCGCCTTCGTCGTCGTGCTCTACTTCCAGCGCGACGCCACGTTGCCCGGCTCGACGATGCCGCTCGCGATGGCCACGCTGCCCGGCATGCTCGGCCTGGTGATCGGCGCCAACGGACTGCTCGGAGCGGTCGGATCGCTGGCCGTCGAACGCGAGGACGGCACACTCCTGCGGGCCAAGGCCCTGCCGCAGGGCATGGTCGGCTACCTCGTCGGCCGGGTGGTGTCGGTGTCGCTCACCGCCATCGGCAGCCTGCTGATGATCCTCGTCGCCGGGCTGTTCCTCGTGCTGGACCTGGCCGGCGCGGGGCCCGGCGCCTGGCTGACCGTGGCCTGGGTCGCCCTGCTGGGCCTGCTGTCCACGTTGCCGCTGGGCGCGGTCATCGGCTCGCTGGCCACCAGCCCGCAGGCCGCCGCCGGGCTGTCGATGGTCTCCATGGGCGGTCTCACCGCCGTCTCCGGGATCTTCTACCCGATCTCCGCCCTGGCCGGCTGGCTGCAGGCCGTGGCCCACGTGTTCCCGCTGTACTGGCTCGGGCTCGGCATGCGCTCCGCGCTGTTGCCCGACTCGGCCGCGGCCGTGGAGATCGGCGGCTCGTGGCGGCCCGGGGCGACGATGGCCGTCCTCATCGCCTGGTCCGTCGCCGGGCTGCTGATCGCACCGCCGGTGCTGCGCCGGATGGCCAGGCGCGAGTCGGGCTCGGCCGTCCAGGCGCGCCGCGACCGGGCGCTGCAGCGCATCGGCTGAGAAGATGTACGGCGATGAGTGAGACCGTCTACAACCGCATCGCGCTGCTGCGCGCCGAGCGCGGTGTGACCCGCAGGCAGCTCGCCGACGCGCTGGGAGTGCACTACCAGACGATCGGCTACCTCGAACGCGGCGAATACAGCCCGAGCCTCTACCTCGCGCTGCGCATCGCCGGCCACTTCGAGGTGCCGGTCGAGGTCGTCTTCTCCACGATCCCGTTTCCGAAGATCGGCGAACGAAGCGCCTGATATAGGCGAACGAAGCGCTTGATATATCGGTGTAAATAGCGATCTATGACCTTTAGGTGTGCCGGGGTAGGCCTGCGCCCGCCACGGCAAGGGCGAGGAGCAGCCGGCCGACGTGACCAGCGCTGATGTCAAATTGTCCGGGTTCACCCCGATGAAGGGGGTGCCCGTCACCGGGTGACGTTTCTGTCGGTGGGGCGGCCTACAGTGGGCAGCATGCGACCGGTCACAGATTTGCAGCGGAAGGTGGCGCCCTTCGAGGTGGTCACCGAGATGACTCCGTCCGGAGACCAGCCGACGGCCATCGCAGAGCTGGAGCGCCGCGTCAAGGCCGGAGCCAAGGACAACGTCCTGCTGGGCGCCACCGGCACGGGCAAGACGGCCACGATCGCCTGGCTCATCGAGCGACTGCAGCGGCCCGCGCTCGTCATGCAGCCCAACAAGACGCTCGCCGCCCAGTTCGCCAACGAGCTGCGCGAGATGCTGCCCAACAACGCGGTCGAATACTTCGTCTCCTACTACGACTACTACCAGCCCGAGGCCTACGTCCCGCAGAGTGACACCTACATCGAGAAGGACTCCTCGATCAACGACGAGGTCGAGCGGCTGCGCCACTCCGCCACCAACTCGCTGCTGACCCGCCGCGACACGATCGTGGTCGCCTCCGTGTCCTGCATCTACGGCCTCGGCACGCCCCAGGAATACATCGACCGCATGGCCCGGCTCCGCGTCGGCATGGACATCGACCGCGACCAGCTGCTGCGCCGCCTCGTCGACATGCAGTACACCCGCAACGACCTCGCCTTCACCCGCGGCACGTTCCGGGTCCGCGGCGACACGATCGAGATCATCCCCAAGTACGAAGAGCTCGCCGTGCGCATCGAGATGTTCGGCGACGAGATCGAGAAGCTCTCCACGATGCACCCGCTGACCGGCGAGGTCATCACCGAGGACGAAGAGCTTCACATCTTCCCCGCGTCCCACTACGTCGCGGGCGAGCAGCGGATGGCCGCGGCCGTGGCCGGCATCGAGGCCGAGCTGGCCGACCGGCTCGCCGAGCTGGAGCGGCAGGGCAAGCTGCTGGAGGCCCAGCGGCTGCGCATGCGCACCACCTACGACCTCGAGATGATGCGCCAGATCGGCACCTGCTCCGGCATCGAAAACTACTCGCGCTTCATGGACGGCCGTGGGCCCGGCAGCGCGCCCCACACGCTGCTCGACTACTTCCCCGAAGACTTCGTGCTGGTGCTCGACGAGTCCCACCAGACCGTGCCGCAGATCGGCGCCATGTACGAAGGCGACGCCTCGCGCAAGCGCACCCTGGTCGAGCACGGGTTCCGGCTGCCGTCCGCGCTCGACAACCGGCCGCTGAAGTGGGAGGAGTTCCTGGAGCGCATCGACCAGACCGTCTACCTGTCCGCCACGCCCGGCCCCTACGAGCTGGGCCGCGTCAAGGGCGACGTCGTCGAGCAGGTCATCCGCCCCACCGGGCTGGTCGACCCCGAGGTGGTCGTCAAGCCGACCAAGGGGCAGATCGATGACCTCGTCCACGAGATCCGCGAGCGGGCCGACCGCGACGAGCGGGTGCTGGTCACCACCCTGACCAAGAAGATGTCCGAAGACCTCACCGACTACCTGCTGGAGCTCGGCATCCGGGTCCGCTACCTGCACAGCGAGGTCGACACGCTGCGCCGCATCGAGCTGCTGCGCGAGCTGCGCAGCGGCGAGTTCGACGTGCTCGTCGGCATCAACCTGCTGCGCGAGGGGCTCGACCTGCCCGAGGTCTCCCTGGTCGCCATCCTCGACGCCGACAAGGAGGGGTTCCTCCGGTCCGAGACCTCCCTCATCCAGACCATCGGACGAGCCGCCCGAAACGTCTCCGGTCAGGTGCACATGTACGCCGACAAGGTGACACCCTCCATGGAGCGGGCCATCGACGAGACCAACCGGCGGCGGGCCAAGCAGATCGCCTACAACCAGGCCAACGGGATCGATCCGCAGCCGTTGCGCAAGAAGATCGCCGACATCCTCGACTCGTTGCAGCGCGAAGACGCCGACACCGACCGGCTGCTCGGCGGAGGAAGGTCGCAGTCCCGCGGCAAGGCTCCCGTGCCCGGGTTCGCCGGCAAGCAGGCCGGGGCGCACGCCAAGGCGATCGCGGGCGAGCTGCCTCGGGCGCAGATAGAGTCCTTGATCGAGTCGTTGACCGAACAGATGCATCAGGCGGCTGCCGATCTGCAGTTCGAGGTCGCTGCTCGGCTCCGTGACGAGATCAAGGAGCTCAAGCGCGAGCTGCGTGACATGCGTGAGGCGGGGGTCAAGTAGCTCTCTCTTGCGGTTCGTGCCGGAGGTGCTTCCGTCCCGCTGGTGCCTTGGTGGGTGTTGTTCAGGGCCACAGAGGTGGGTGCGGCCCCGGGCCGTGTAGGTGGGTGCGGCCTCTGGGCTGCGGAGACGGGTGCGACTCTGGGGCGTGGAGGTGAGTGTCGGCTTCGGGCCGCGGAGGCGGGTGGGCGTTCCGGCCGACCGCGATTGCCCGGGGTCTGGTGCTTTTGGCCTTCGGCCTTATCTCGGGCGCGGGGGTACCTGGCACGGTCTTAAGTCGGCCGGAACGCCCACCCGCCTCCGCGGCACCCAGATCAGCCTGGACTTGCGGGCACCTAGATAGGTCTGGACTTGCGGGCACCCAGATCAGCCAAGCCTGCGGCCCCCCAGGGGCAGCTCGGCAAAACCCGGGAAGAACAGAGCGGAAGCCCAGGCAAGGGCACCGCCGATAAAGGAGGTGAAGGGGCCAAGCCGGGGCGGCTACGGTGCCAGGTATGCGGCGTTGTGGAGCGTGTGGGGGCTGGGAGCCAGCCGGAGCCCCCGGCTGCGCCCACTGCGCCGCCGTGGTGGACGAACTCGTCGAGGCGGGGTGGCGGGAGTTTCTGGGGCGGGAGTTCGCCGGAGCAAGCGCGGCTGACGAGCGGGACATCGCGGAGATGGTCGTCGACGAGCCCGACAAGCATCTGTGGCGGGTCGTCGACGCCGCTTATGACCGGCTGACCTGCGCCGAGTGCGGCGGCAGACTGAGCCGGGGCCAGGCGGGCTGCGCCGGGTGCGATCTGGCCAACGGCTTCAGGTACGTGGCGATCGAGATCGACCGCCCGGGAGTGCCCCCGGGCAACGAGCACGCGCTCAGGGTCAACGTGTCCGTGGTGCGCAGACCGTACGGGATCTCGGAAGGTGAGCTGCTGCTGCGCCGGCTGTCGTTGCCGGTTCTCCTGGAGGGGCTGCTCCCCACCGTGAGACAGGCACAGGCAACGAAGGACCTGTACAACAGAGGCGCTGGCGTCGACGAACTCGCCGCCGTGGTCTATGACGGGTGGGGCGGGGTCAGCCCATGACCCGGTCGAGGTCGAGGTCGATCTCCACGTCGAAGCCGATGTGGGTGCACAGCCGCTTGCGGTGGATGCCGGTCGGCACGTAGGCCCGCACGGCCGGTTCGAGCTCGAAGGTGTAGACCACAGGGCTCGCGTCCTCCGCCTCCACTCGCCAGAAGTGCGAGATGCCGGCGTTGGAGTATTTGAACGGCTTGGTGGTGCGGTCTCTGTCTCGGGACTCCTCCGACACCACCTCGACGACCAGGTGGACGTCCTCGGGCTTGAACGAGGTCACCTCCGGCTTGAGGGCCGACCGGTTGACCAGGAGGATGTCTGGTTCGGGTCGCTGGCGCAGGCCCAGTGTGACCGCCATCTCGCGGGCGACGACGAGCCGCTGCGGCGGTCGGAGTGACTGCTCCAGCAACCGGAGCGTGAGCATGTGGAACGCCGTTTGCGGCGACAACACGATGAGGGACCCATCGATCAACTCGACGTGCGGGGGCGCGTCGGGGGGAAGATGATCGAGCATGTCGGCGGTCCAGCCACCGGGAGGGCCGGGATAGAACCACTCCGGAAGGGCGGTGCTCATCGTGGTGCCTCCTCGGCCATGTCACGCCGTGGATCCATCGTGCCACGTACGGTAGCGATTAGGGGAGATCTTTTCTTTCCTGCACGGTGCGCCGGTAGAGCTCGTCGATCTCGTCGAGCGGGTCGGGGGCGCGGCGGCGGGACTCGATTTCGAGCTCGGTGCGCGAGTGGAGGTCGTCGATGCCGGCGGCGGTGTGGTGGACCTGGTCGCTGAGCAGGTCGGCGCGGATGCGGGCGCACATCGCGGTCAGTTTGGCCTGGTGCTCCCGGAGCCGGTCGAGGGTGACGTGGTCGACGTAGGGGGACACGCGGCGTTGCTGGGCGTACATCCCGAGCTGACCGTCGTGCACGTCTGCCTGGCGGACCAGGTCGGACAGCAGGTCGGGCAGGTCGCCGAGGCCCCAGCCCTGGCGCTGCGCCTGTTCGACGGCCTGGCGGGTGAGTGACACCTCGCGGCGCAGGTCGAGCCGGAGGCGTTCGACCTCGGCGGCGTCGCCGGTGCCCATGGCGTTGACGTGGGTGGTCAGCCGCGTCGTCGCCTGCCTGGCCTTGGAAGCCGCCTTCCGCCCCACCTTGACCAGGAAGTAGACGCCGACCCCGGTCACCAGGAGGAAGAATGCCAGGATCACCAGCACGATGAGAAGGAGCTCGCTGATGGTGCCCACCTCCTGGTTGGTTTCTGCCTTCGAGGATAGTGCGCCCGGAGGGTCCGGTGACGGGGAGAACGGTGGCCCGGCCAACGGCTCTTGATCATGTGGTGACGCTGTGGTTCAGCGTGATCTGGCGGGAACTCCGGGTGTTTACGCCCTGGAGGAAACGACACGGAGGGCCGCCAAGCCCGGGCGGTGCCGTGACAGCTGGTCCCTGTGAGTAGCTCAGCCCGGCCGTTTCTGGCTCTCGATGTAGTCCTGACGAGCGGGTGGACGTGTGGGCGCGAGGGCGGGGGACCACGAGGCGCCCACACGTCGCTCAGGAGCGTACGAGCGGGCGCCCGCCGCCCGAATCACCCCGGCGGCGGACACGGCCTCAGCCCACAGGGCGAGCCCGGCGCCGGGCCCGGACGCGGCGCACCTTTCTGAGCGCCCACCAGGCCGGCAGCGCCATCAGCGCCAGCGCGACGATCACCAGGATCGGCAGGAACACCGCGATGAGGCTCATGCCGAGCGATCCCGCGTCCTCGACGGTGCTCGCGACCGGCGCGCCGGCTCCCGCCGTGCCCACGTTGAGCACCGGCCGGGCCGTCGCCTTCAGAGCGTGTACGGCCAGCGCCACCAGGATGCCCAGCAGCCAGCCCGCCCAGGGACGCTCGGCCATCCAGGTCGAGTGGTCGAGTTCGGCGGCCGCGTTCGTGGCGCTGAACACGACCCCGCCGGACGCCGGCCGTACGACTGTCTGGATCATGTCGTTGACCGTGTCGACGGCGGGGACCTTGTCCAGCACCATCTCGGCGACGAGCAGCACCGCGATGACGCAGATCACGCCCCAGTTGGACAGCCAGTCGTAGCCGTCGGGCAGCTTCACCGCGTCGGTGAAGTTGGCCAGCACGCCCACCACCAGCAGCGGGATGTAGGCGTTCAGCCCGGCGGCAGTGGACAGCCCCAGCCCTGTCAGCGCAGCGAACATGGCCCTAGTCTGCCCGGCTCGCGGCTTCCATGAGGCGCGGTAGGTCGGGTCCGGTGAACTCGGCGACGGCCCGCTCGTACTTCTCCATCCCCCAGGACCAGAAGTCGAAGTCGATGGACTGGTTGGCGCCGTCCTGGATGGAGGCCCACAGGGTCCAGCCGTACTTGGACATGAGGCCGAGCAGCCGGGCCCGCGCGATCTTGTTGCGCAGGCGGCGGCCGTAGTAGGCGGTGACGAGCTCGTCGAGGTGGTCGAGCGGCAGGTCCGACTCGCTCCAGATGTTGCCCAGCTCGAAGCAGGGGTCGTTGTTGCCCGCGTACTCGTAGTCGATCAGCCAGAGGCGCTCGCCGTCGTCGATGATGTTGCCGGGCAGCAGGTCGTTGTTGCACGGCACGGTGCTTTCCCGCCGTATTTCGAGACATTTCTTGATCTGCGCTACGTCGGGCATGAAGTCGAGGTACCTCGGCGGCAGCCGGAAACCCCGCTCCCGCACGATCGCCAGGTAGCGGCGCTGCACGTCGAACATGTCGAAGTCGCCGGTGAACCGGGGCCCCGCGTGCAGCCGCCGGCACGCCTCGGCCACCCGCGGCAGGTTACGGGCGTCACGCAGGTCGGCCTCGGTGAACGTCCGCCCCGGCAGGAACCCCACCACCAGCACGCCGGCGCCGGGCAGGTAGTCGTGCACCGGAGGCCCCACGCCCGCCCGGAAGGCGGCCAGGGTGTCGGCGTGCTCGGCGTCCCGGTCGATGGCCAGCAGCGCCCCGTCGCTGGCCGACACGCGCACCACGTACGCGCCGCCGGGGACGGTCACCTTGTAGTTGCGGTTGGTCAGCCCGCCGGGCAGCTCCTCGACGGAACGCGGGACGCCGGACAGCAGGGTGATGCGGTCGAGGACCTCGCTCAGGGCCATGGTCGATCCTAGCTCTGCCGCCCTAAACGGTCTAGACCTTTTAGCGCCGGAAGGTTACCCTCGCGACCATGAGCGACTCGGCGCGCATCGTGATCATCGGCGGCGGCGTGGGCGGCGCGTCCGTCGCCTACCACCTGACCCGGCTCGGCGAACGCGACGTCGTCCTGCTGGAGCGGGACGAGCTGACCAGCGGCTCCACCTTCCACTCCGCGGGGCTCGTCGGCCAGCTCCGCGCCGACCCGACGCTCACCCGGATGAACCAGTACTCCGTCGAGCTCTACCGGCGGCTCGACGCCGGCTGGACGGAGTGCGGCGGCATCAAGCTGGCCTCCACGCCCGAGCGGATGGAGGAGATCCGCCGCCAGATCGGCTGGGCCCGCGCGTCCGGCCTGCCGCTGGAGGAGATCTCCGTCGCCGAGGCCGTCGAGCTGTTCCCGCTCATGGACCCCACGGGGGTCGTGGGCGCCGCCTACCTGCCCACCGACGGCCAGGTGGACCCCTCGCGGCTGTGCTACGCGCTGGCGGCCGGGGCGCGCGAGGGCGGCGCGCGCCTCCGCACGAGGACGCGCGTGCTCGGCATCGACACCAAGGGCGGCAGGGTCACGAGGGTCCGCACCGACCAGGGCGACCTCGACTGCGAGATCGTGGTCAACTGCGGCGGCATGTTCGCGGCCGAGATCGGCCGGATGGCCGGCGTGCGGGTGCCGATCGTGCCGATGTCGCACCAGTACGTGGTGACCGACGCCTTCCACGAGCACGCCGGGCTGCCGACGCTGCGCGACCCCGACCTGCTCGTCTACTACCGCCAGGAGGTGCGCGGCCTGGTCATGGGGGGTTACGAGCGGACCTGCGCGCCCTGGACCGCCGCTCCAGGCCGGTTCGACGCCGTGCCGGGCGACTTCAACGGGCGGCTGCTCCCCGAGGACTGGCCGCGGTTCGAGGAGATCTCCGACAACTCCAGGATCCGGGTCCCGGCCATGGCCGACGTCGGCATCCGCAAGCTGATCAACGGCCCGGAGGCGTTCACCCCCGACAACGAGTTCTGCCTCGGCGAGACCGAGGTCGGCGGGTTCTTCGTGGCGGCCGGGTTCTGCGCGCACGGCATCGCGGGCGCGGGCGGCATCGGCAAGGTGATGGCCGACTGGATCGTCGAGGGCGAGCCCGGCATGGACCTCTGGCACATGGACATCCGCCGTTTCGGCCGCCAGTACCGCTCGCCCTCCCACACGCTCGCCCGCGCCGTCGAGAACTACGAGACCTACTACGACATCCGCTACCCCGGCCACGAGCGCTCGGCCGGCCGCCCGCTCCGGGTCTCGCCCGCGTACGGCTGGCACGCCGCGCACGGCGCCGAGTTCGGCGAGAAGGCCGGCTGGGAACGGGTCAATTACTACCGCTCGAACGCGGCGGAGGAGAGCGGTGAGCGGCCCAGGGGCTGGGCCGGGCGGCTGTGGTCGCCCGCGGTCGGCGCCGAGCACCGCGCCACCCGCGAGGCCGCCGGGCTGTTCGACGAGTCGTCGTTCGCCAAGATCGAGGTCACCGGGCCCGGCGCGGTCGCCCTGCTGGAATGGGTCTGCGACAACCACGTGGCCCGCCGCATCGGCGCCGTGACCTACACCCAGGCGCTCAACCGGCGCGGCGGCATCGAGTGCGACTTCACCGTGACCAGGCGGGCCGAGGACGAGTTCCTCGTCGTCACCGGCACCGCGTTCGGCTCCCACGACCTCGGCTGGCTGCGCCGCCAGGCCGCCCTGACCGGGGCCGACGTCCGGATCGCCGACGTGACCGGGCAGTACGCCTGTTTCGGGCTGTGGGGGCCGCGCGCCCGCGACGTCCTGTCCGGGCTGACGCCCGATCCGCTGGACTTCCCGTTCATGACCTCGCGCGAGATCACCGTGGGCGACGTTCCGGTGCTGGCGCTGCGGGTGACGTTCGTGGGGGAACTGGGCTGGGAGTTGTACTGCTCCAGCGAGTACGGGCTGGCGCTGTGGACGACGCTGTGGCGGGCGGGCGAGCCGTACGGGCTGACGGCCGCGGGCTACCGGGCCATCGACACCCTGCGGCTGGAGAAGGGGTATCGCGTCTGGGGCGCCGACATCGGCCCCGAGACCACACCGTACGAGGCGGGGCTCGGCTTCTGCGTCAAACCGGACAAGGACTTCCTCGGCAGGGACGCGCTCGACCCCGAGCCCAGCCGCAGGCTGCGCTGCCTCACCCTCGGCGACCCGCGCGCCATCGCCCTCGGCAACGAGCCGGTACGGGTGGACGGCCAGGTCGTGGCCCGGGTCACCTCCGGCGGCTACGGCCACACGGTCGCCGCGTCCATCGCCTACGCCTACCTGCCCTCCGGGCACGGGCCGGGCACCGAGGTGGAGGTCGAGGTGGAGGGCTCGTGGGTGGCGGCGGACGTGGTCAGGGATCCGCTCTACGACCCGGCGGGGGAGCGGGTGCGCTGACGCCGCTGCGCACCGAGATCCGGACCCGGTCGGGCCGGAACAGGTCGCGGGCGTACTCGACCGGGGTGCCGTCGGCCGCGTAGGCGGTGCGTTCGATCGACATCAGCGGCGCGCCGGGCGCGATGCCCAGCTCGGCCGCCTCGCCGGGCCCGGCGATCACCGGGTCGAGGTGCTCGACGGCGGTGCGCGGCCCCAGGTCGTACGCGCCGGCGAGCAGCGCGTAGAGCGAGCCGCCCAGATCCGCCTCCAGGAACCCGGGCAGCGCGGGAAAGAAGGAGCGTTCGAGCGCCACCGGGGACCGGCCGGCGGAGCGCACCCGGGCGACCTCGTGCACCGGCTCGCCCGCGGCCAGCTCCAGGGCGGCGGCGACCTGCGCGGTCGCGGGGACGGTCGCGGCCGTCAGGACCCTCGCCTCGGCCCGCAGGTGGGCCCGGCGCAGCTGCTCGGTGAATCCGGTCAGCCCGGTCAGGTCGCAGTCGATGCGCGGCTCGGCCACGAACGCGCCGCCGGACCTGCCCGGGACCCTGACCAGCACGCCGTCGTGCTCCAGCGTGGCCAGCGCCTGCCTGAGCGTCATCCGGCTCACGCCGAGCCGCGCGGCCAGCTCCCGCTCACCGGGCAGCCGGTCGCCGGGCGCCATCTCGCCGCCCGCAATGGCGTCGAGCAGCCAGCGCTCGATCTGCACGTGCGCGGGAACACCGGTGCCACGCTCCAGCTCGGGTGTCCCGACCACACGCGCATCGTAGCCCGTCAGCCGGAGAGCCGGGCCAGCCGCTCCACCGCGTCGGCGAACTCGCTCACCATCTCGTAGACCACCTCACGGGCGGGTTTGACCTGCTTCATCTGGCCCACGACCTGCCCGACGAAGTAGTTGGCCAGCTCCAGGGCCCCCGGCTCGCCCCGCTCGGCGGCGGCGGTGACGCGGGCCATCGTGCCCTCGGCCACCAGCATCTGCAGGGGCATCGGGAGCGGCCCGGGGCTCTCCTGGCCGGAGTCCCATTCCTCGGTCCAGGCCGACCTGAGCTGGCGGGCCGGCTTGCCGGTGCGCGAGCGGGAGCGGACCGTGTCCAGCGACGAGGCGGTCAGCATCTTGCGCTTGACCGCGGGAGAGGTCTCCGCCTCCTCGGTGGTCAGCCAGACCGACCCGCACCACACGCCCTGCGCGCCGAGGGCCATGGCCGCGGCCATCTGCCGCCCGGAGGCGATGCCGCCGGCGGCCAGCACCGGCAGCGGCGCGACCGCGTCCACGACCTGCGGCACCAGCACCATCGTGGCGATCTCGCCGGTGTGCCCGCCCGCCTCGGTGCCCTGCGCCACGATCAGGTCGGCGCCCGCCGCCACCTGCCTGCGCGCGTGCTCCACGGTGCCGACCAGCGCCGCCACGGGCACCCCCGCCTCGCGGGCGGCGGCCACCATCTCCGGCGGGGGCGGCCCCAGCGCGCTGGCGATCAGGCCGATCGGGTGCTTGAGCGCCACGTCGATCAGCCCGGTCGCGCCCGCCGCCGTCACCCGCCTGCCGAACTCGTCCGCCGAACCGCCCAGCGGCTGGCCCGGGCCGGTCACGCCGTACTTGGACAGCAGATGCGTGACGAAGTCGCGGTGCCGTTCGGGGATGAAGTCGGCCAGCCGCGCGTCACGGTCGAGCGCCGACGCGTCGATCTTGCCGGGGACGAGCACGTCCACCCCGTACGGACGGCCGCCGACCTGCTCGTCGATCCAGGTGAGCTCGGTGTCGAGCTGCTCGGGCGTGTAGGCGATGGCGCCCAGCACCCCGAAGCCGCCGGCGTTGGTGACCGCGGCTACCACGTCGCGGCAGTGGCTGAAGGCGAACAGGGGGAACTCGACGCCGAGACGTTCGGTGATTGCGGTCCGCATGAATCGACGCTAACTGCCAGAACGATGTTCGGTCCAGATGTCAGGTCGAGAAGTCCGAAGCCGTCGCCTGCCCGTCCATGGCCAGGGCCACGCCCGGCGTGTGCCAGCCCTGCTCCGGGTCGTAGCCGCGCACCCGTCTGGCCGGCACCCCGGCCACCACGCTGTGGTCGGGGAACTCGCCCCGGACTACCGCGCCGGCCGCCACCACGCACTGGCGGCCGAGCCGGGTGCCCGGCAGGATGATCGCGCCCGTGCCCAGCCACGAGCCCGCGCCGATCGAGACCGGGTTGTTGCGCGGCCACTGCCGTCCGATCGGGATGTCCGGGTCGTCGTAGACGTGGTTCTGGTCGGTGATGTAGACGTACGGGCCGGTGAAGACGTCCTGGCCGATGTCGATCGACTGGTGGGCCACGATGTGCGAGCCCCGGCCGATCGAGCAGCCGCCGCCGATGCGCAGGATCGAGCCGGGGCCGAGCTCCGCGCCCGGCCACATGCCGCACGAGATCGAGACCCGTTCGCCGATCAGGGTGTGGTCGCCGATCTCGATCCACTGCTCGCCGAAGATGGCGCCCGGCGGGAAGGCGATCTTCGCGCCGTCGCCCAGCCGGCGGAACTCGTGCCCGGCCGGGCTGGCCGGGGTGATGGCGCCGGCGTCGCGGATCGCCGTGTAGGCACGGTGGACCAGCGTGCTCATTGCCCGGCGTACAAGTGACATAAAGCCCAAAGTTACCGCTTGGTCCCACCGTTCGGGCATGTCGAGGACGATGTTTGATATCCTGAGAGCCCGTGGACACTTGACCACACCTCGAGCCACGGGAGCCCCTTTGCGCAGCGCATCGCAAACCAAGCATCTGTTCGTCACCGGCGGTGTCGCCTCCAGTCTCGGCAAGGGCCTCACGGCATCCAGCCTCGGTCGCCTGCTCAAGGCACGCGGTCTCCGGGTCACCATGCAGAAACTCGACCCCTACCTCAACGTCGACCCCGGCACGATGAACCCGTTCCAGCACGGTGAGGTGTTCGTCACCGACGACGGCGCCGAGACCGACCTCGACGTCGGCCACTACGAGCGCTTCCTCGACACCGACCTGCACGGCTCGGCCAACGTGACCACCGGCCAGGTCTACTCCAACGTGATCGCCAAGGAACGCCGCGGCGAATACCTGGGCGACACCGTCCAGGTCATCCCGCACATCACCAACGAGATCAAGGACCGCATCAGGGGCATGGCCGGTCCCGAGGTCGACGTGGTCATCACCGAGGTGGGCGGCACGGTCGGCGACATCGAGTCGCTGCCGTTCCTGGAGGCCGTACGCCAGATCAGGCACGAGGTCGGCCGCGACAACGTCTTCTTCCTGCACGTGTCGCTGCTGCCCTACATCGGCCCGTCCGGCGAGCTGAAGACCAAGCCCACGCAGCACAGCGTGGCCGCGCTGCGCAGCATCGGCATCCAGCCCGACGCGATCGTGCTCCGCTCCGACCGGCCGGTGCAGATGGCGATCAAGCGCAAGATCAGCCTGATGTGCGACGTCGACGAGGACGCCGTGGTCAGCTGCGTCGACGCCGCCTCCATCTACGACATCCCCAAGGTGCTCCACTCCGAGGGCCTCGACGCCTACGTGGTGCGGCGGCTCGGCCTGCCGTTCCGCGACGTCGACTGGAGGGAGTGGGAGCAGCTCCTGCGCCGGGTGCACCGCCCGGCCAAGGAGGTCACCATCGCCCTGGTCGGCAAGTACATCGACCTGCCCGACGCCTACCTGTCGGTCACCGAGGCGCTGCGCGCGGGCGGGTTCGCCAACGACGCCCGGGTCAACATCCGCTGGGTCAAGAGCGACGACTGCGAGACCTCCGAGGGCGCCGAGCGCGAGCTCGACGGCGTCGACGGCGTGCTGATCCCCGGCGGATTCGGCGTGCGCGGTATCGAGGGCAAGATCGGCGCCATCCGCCACTCCCGCGAGCACAAGATCCCGCTGCTCGGCCTCTGCCTCGGCATGCAGGGCATGGTCATCGAGGCCGCCCGCAACATGGCCGGCATCGAGGACGCCAACTCCGCCGAGTTCGATCCCGACACCAAGCATCCGGTCATCTCCACCATGAGCGACCAGGAGGACGTCGTCGCGGGCGAGCGCGACATGGGCGGCACCATGCGGCTCGGCCTCTACACGGCCAAGCTCGGCGAGGGCACGCTGGCCAGGCAGCTCTACGGCGGCAAGGCCAAGGCCGACGAGCGCCACCGCCACCGCTACGAGGTCAACAACGCCTACCGCGAGCAGCTGGAGCGCGTCGGCCTGGTGTTCTCGGGGCTGTCGCCCGACGGACGCCTGGTCGAATACACCGAGCTGCCCGTCGACACCCACCCGTTCTTCATCGGCACCCAGGCGCACCCCGAGTTCCGCTCCCGGCCCACGCGGGCCAACCCGCTGTTCAAGGGCCTGATCAGCGCCGCGCTCGTCTACGCCGACAGCCGCGTCAGCTCCAGCGTGGCCAAGTGAGCCACGGCCTGCCCGCACCGGAGGAGGATGGGGCCGTGATCAGAGACACGCCCGAGGCGTGGGACGTCGTCGGCTCGAAGCACCGGTTCAAGGGCCGGGTGATCGAGGTGCGCACCGACACCGTGCGCATGCCGCGCGACGAGGTCGCCGACCGCGACTACGTCGTGCATCCCGGCTCGGTCGCGGTGCTCGCGCTCGACGCCGACGACCGGGTCCTGCTGATCCGCCAATACCGTCACCCGACGCGCCACCTGCTGTGGGAGCTGCCCGCCGGGCTCCGCGACGTGCAGGGCGAATCCCTGGTCGCCGGGGCCGCGCGGGAGCTCGCCGAGGAGGCCGGCTACCGCGCCGCCACCTGGCACACCCTGGTCGACCTGTTCCCCTCGCCCGGCATGACCGACGAGCGGATCCGGGTGTTCCTCGCCCGCGACGTGTCGAAGATCCCCGACCACGAGAACGGCTTCGTCCATCGCCACGAGGAGATCGACATGCCGGTCGAGTGGGTGCCGCTGGCCGACGCCGTCGAGGCGGCGCTCATGGGAATGATCCACAATTCCCCGACCGTGGCCGGTATCCTCGCCGCATATGCGGCGTCGGTCGAGGGCTACGCCCTGCTGCGGCCGGCCGACGCGCCCGAGGTGTGACGGAAGGACCATTTCGTGGAGGCGGTGCTCTCCAGCTACCTCGCCCATCTGGCGGTGGAGCGGGGCCTGGCTGCCAACACGCTCGCCTCCTACCGCCGCGACCTGCGCCGCTACCTCCAGCACCTGCGATCACGCGGCCGGGTCACGCTCCGCGAGGTGGGCGAGGCCGACATCCTCGACTTCCTCACCGCGTTGCGCGAGGGCGACGGCGACCACCCCGCCCTCGTGGCCAGCTCGGCCGCGCGGGCGGTGTCGGCCGTCCGCGGGCTGCACCGCTTCGCGCTGCGCGAGGGCGTCACCGCGCACGACCCCGCGCACGAGGTCCGGCCGCCGCGCCAGCTCCGCAGGCTGCCCAAGGCGATCGCCGTCGACGAGGTCGAGCGGCTCATCGCCGCCTCCGGCCCCGACGGCTCGCCGCTGACCCTCCGCAACCGCGCCCTCCTCGAGGTCCTGTACGGCACGGGCGCGCGCATCTCCGAGGCGGTCAGCCTCGCCGTGGACGACCTGGAGACCGAGCAGGTGCGGCTGCGGGGCAAGGGCGGCCGCGCCCGGGTCGTCCCGCTCGGCCGCTACGCCAGGTCCGCGCTCGACGCCTACCTGGTCAGGGCCCGGCCCGGCCTGCTCGCCCACGGTCGCGGCACCCCCGCGGTGTTCCTCAACGCCAGGGGCGGCCGCCTCACCAGGCAGGGCGCCTGGGAGGTGCTGCAGGCCGCCGCGGAACGCGCCGGACTGGCCGGGATATCTCCCCACGTTCTACGTCATTCCTTCGCAACCCACCTTCTCGACGGCGGCGCCGACGTTAGGGTGGTCCAGGAGCTACTCGGTCATGCCTCGGTGACGACCACCCAGGTCTACACCCTGGTCACGGTGGACAAGCTTCGCGAGGTCTACGCCGCCGCACACCCCCGTGCACGGCAGTGATCTATAGTCTTTTGCGGCGCGCGCCACTCCGGCGTGCCGCCTTGCCGCGTTAAGTGGTGACGCCATAGTGTCCGTCCGGACGGTCCGGTTCGGGATCGTCAGGGAGGTTCGAGCTGGTGACTGTGAAGACCAACGGTTCGACCCCGGGGACCCCCGACAACCCCTGGGGTGACACGAAGACCAACGCGCCCTCCACCGGCGTCAATCTGGGGCCCACCCGGCGCCCCCGTCCCGTGTTCCCCGAGCCCGTGCCGCCGGAGACGCACGGGCCGGCCCGCGTGGTCGCGATGGTCAACCAGAAGGGCGGGGTCGGCAAGACCACGACCACCATCAACCTGGGCGCCGCGCTCGTCGAATACGGGCTCAAGGTGCTGCTCGTCGACTTCGACCCGCAGGGCGCGCTCTCCGTCGGCCTCGGCATCAACCCGCTGCAACTCGACCTCACGGTCTACAACCTGCTCATGGAGCGCAACGTCACCGCCGAGGACGTCCTGCTCGAGACCGGCGTCGAGGGCCTCGACCTGCTGCCCAGCAACATCGACCTGTCGGCCGCGGAGGTCCAGCTCGTCACCGAGGTCGCCCGCGAGCAGGTGCTCGGCCGGGTGCTCAAGCCGCTGCTGCCGCACTACGACGTCTGCCTCATCGACTGCCAGCCGTCCCTGGGCCTGCTCACGATCAACGCCCTCACCTGCGCCCACGGCGTCATGGTGCCGCTGGAGTGCGAGTTCTTCGCGCTGCGCGGCGTCGCCCTGCTCATGGACACCATCTCCAAGGTGCAGGAGCGGCTCAACGAGGACCTCGAGATCGAGGGCCTGCTGGCCACCATGTACGACGCGCGCACGCTGCACGGCCGCGAGGTGCTCGCCCGCGTCGTGGAGGCGTTCGACGAGAAGGTGTTCCACACCGTGATCAACCGCACCGTGCGCTTCCCCGACGCCACGGTCGCCGGTGAGCCGATCACCACCTTCGACCCCTTGTCCCTGGGCGCCAACGCGTACCGTGAGCTGGCCCGCGAGGTGCTGTCGCGCTGGCCGGCGCCTGCCACAATGGCCAGGTGACGCAACAGGAGGCGGCAGGGTTCCAGGTTCACCTTGACGTCTTCGAAGGGCCGTTCGACCTGTTGCTGGGGCTCATCGCCAAGCACAAGCTCGACATCACCGAGGTCTCCCTCTCCAAGGTCACCGACGAGTTCATCGCCTACATCCGCTCCCGCGGCCCCGAGTGGGATCTCGACCAGACCAGCCACTTCCTGCTGGTCGCCGCCACCCTGCTCGACCTGAAGGCGGCCCGCCTGCTCCCCTCGGGCGAGGTCGAGGACGAAGAGGACCTCGCCCTCCTGGAAGCCCGCGACCTGTTGTTCGCCCGGCTGCTCCAATACCGGGCGTACAAAGAGGTGGCGAAGCTCTTCTCGGGCCGGATGGCGGAGGAGGCGCTCCGCTTCCCGCGCACGGTGCCGATGGAGCCCCAGTTCGCCAACCTGCTCCCGGAGCTCGTCCTCGGCATCGGCCCCGACCAGCTCGCCCGCATCGCCGCGCGGGCCTTCACCCCCAGGTCGGCGCCCACGGTCAACATCGGCCACATCTACCAACCCCTGGCCAGCGTGCGGGAGCAAGCCGCTATCCTTGTCCAGCACTTGCGGCGCATGCGCAGGGCCACCTTCCGGGCCCTGGTGGCCGACTGCGACGGCACGTTCGAGGTCATCGCCCGATTCCTGGCCGTGCTCGAGCTCTTCCGGGAGTCCGCGGTCACCTTCGACCAGCTCGAGCCCCTGGGTGACCTGCACGTCACCTGGACGGGCAGCGACGACGGGGATGTCGCGGTGGGCGACGACTACGAGGAGAGCGCGGAGAAGGCTGCTGATGACTGATCGCCCGGACGACGTTCCGCCCCCGCCGCGCAAGTCGCCCGAAGCGGGGCTGCCCGCCTGGATGTCCCTCCCCGGCTCCCTCGCCACCACCCCCCAACCTCCCGCACCAGACGTGCCGTTGGCGGCAGATCCGCCGCCGGGCGGGCTTGCTGGCGCGGAGGCCGACGTGGTGGGTTCGGCGGCGGCGCGTGCACCGGGGGAGGAGCCTCCGGGGCCGGCATCCGGGTCCGATCCGGATACGGCGGATGTGTCCGAGGACGCGTGGGGTTCAGCCGCGCCCTCCTCGCCGGCCGAGGGCGATGAGGGGCCGGGGCTGAGCGCGGCGCTGGAAGCGATCCTCATGGTCGTGGACGAGCCGGTCTCCGAGATCACCCTGGCGCAGGTGCTCGAACGGCCCACCCACGAGGTGGCCGCCGCGTTGAGGGCACTGGCGGCGGAATACACCGAAGCCGGACGGGGTTTCGATCTGAGAGAGGTGGCGGGCGGCTGGCGCTATTACACGCGTCCGGCATGCGCGCCACAGGTCGAGCGGTTCGTCCGCGACGGGCAGCAGACGCGGCTGACGCAGGCCGCGCTCGAAACACTCGCGGTCGTGGCCTACCGGCAACCGGTAAGCCGCGCCCGTGTCGCCGCGGTGCGCGGCGTCAACAGCGACGGTGTCATGCGGACACTCGTCGCCAGGGGGCTGGTCGAAGAGGCCGGCACCGACCCGGAGAGCCAGGCAGTGCTCTACCGGACAAGCTCATACTTCCTTGAACGTCTGGGACTGAGGGACCTGAGCGAGCTCCCCGAGCTCGCGCCCTTCCTCCCCGACGACGTGGAAAACCTCGAGGAGACGACAAAGTGAACAACAGGCGCAGCACCCCGTCCGGTGATGGACGCGGTCGTGGACGCACCGGCGGCTCCAGCAGCCGTGGCGGCCGTCCCGCCTTCCGCTCGGACGACACTCGCGGCGGTTCCCGCCGCGAGGGCTTCCGTGGCGGTCCCCACCGAGACGACACCCGCGGCGGATCGCGCCGCGACGACAACGACCGCGGCGCAGGCCGCGACTCCAGAGGCGAGTACGGCTCGGGCCGCGACTCGCTCCGTGCCGACCGCGGCGGTTCCCGCGCCCGGTACGGCACCTCCGACTCCCGCGGTGGCTCCGGCTCCGACCGCGGTGGTTTCCGCTCCGACCGGCGTGACGACCGGGGTGGTTCGCAGGGTCGTGATGGTTTCCGTCCCGAGCGGCGTGACGACCGGGGTGGTTCCCAGGGTCGTGATGGTTTCCGTCCCGAGCGGCGTGACGATCGTGGGTCCCGTCCGGAAGGGCGTGACGGTTACCGTTCCAACCAGCGTGACGACCGCGCCGGTTCTCAGGGCCATGATGGCTTCCGTTCGGAGCGGCGTGACGATCGCGGTGGTTCCCGCGCCCGGTACGGCACCTCCGACTCCCGCGGTGGCTCCGGCTCCGACCGCGGTGGTTTCCGCTCCGACCGGCGTGACGACCGGGGTGGTTCCCAGGGTCGTGATGGTTACCGGTCCGAGCGGCGTGACGACCGTGGCGGCTCCCAGGGGCGCGATGGTTACCGGTCCGAGCGGCGTGACGACCGTGGCGGCTCCCAGGGGCGCGATGGTTACCGTTCTGACCGGCGTGACGACGGTGACCGCGGTTCCAGGGGCGAGTACGGCCGTGACTCGCTCCGTGCCGACCGTGGCGGTTCCCGCGCCCGGTACGGCAGGCCCGACTCCCGTGGGGCCGACCGTGGCGGTTTCCGGGCCGAGCGGCGTGACGACCGGAGCGGCGAGCGCGGTGGATACCGCGGCCGCGACGAGGGCCGTGAAGGCGGCTTCCGGGCCGACCGGGGCGGGCGAGGGGACGACGGCGGCCAGTCGGCCCGCGCGCGCTACGGCAGGCCTGACGGCGGCCGAGGCGCGGGTGCACGGCGTGACGAGGGCCGCCCGGCCAGGCGTGACGGCGTGCAGACGCTCGGCGGGCCTTCCGCCAGAAGCGGCGGCGGGCCTTCCGCCAGAAGCGGCGGTGGGAGAGACCGGTTCAAGACCGCGCGCCAGCCCGTGCGCGACCGCGACTTCTACCCCGAGGGCTACACCGACGAGCGCGACACCACCGAGGTGCCCGACGGCGTGCGGCTGCAGAAGGTGCTCGCCCAGGCGGGCGTGGCCAGCCGCCGTGCCTGCGAGGAGATGATCGGCGACGGCCGGGTGACCGTCAACGGCCAGGTGGTGCGGAGGTTCGGCGCCAAGGTCGACCCCGCCACGCAGATCATCCACGTCGACGGCAAGCGCATCCCGACCGCGCCCGACCTGGTCTACTACGCCCTGAACAAGCCCATCGGCGTCGTCTCCACCATGGACGACCCGCAGGGCCGGCCGTGCCTGGCCGACTACGTGGAGGAGCTGGCTCCGAGGCTGTTCCACGTGGGCCGGCTCGACACCGAGACCGAGGGCCTGCTGCTGCTCACCAACGACGGCGAGCTGGCCAACCGGCTGACCCACCCCAGCTACGGGGTGCAGAAGAAATACTGGGCCAAGGTGCCCGGCCCGATCCCGCGTGACCTGGGACGCAGGCTCAAGCAGGGCATCGAGCTGGAGGACGGCATCGCCAAGGCCGACAGCTTCACGATCGTGCAGGAGCACGGCCAGCAGGCGCTGGTCGAGGTGGTGCTCCACGAGGGCCGCAAGCACGTGGTCCGGCGCATGCTCGAAGAGGCGGGTCACCGGGTCATCGACCTGGCGAGGATCGAGTTCGGTCCGGTGAAGCTGGGCCGCACCAAGCCCGGCACCGTCAGGTCGCTGAGCCTGACGGAGGTCGGCGAGCTCTACGCCGCGGTGAAGCTGTAATCTGGCAGAACGCAGGAGCCCGTGCGGAGGCCGCACGGGCTCCACCGCTTATGGAGGGACGGTTCAGATGGTTCGGGCGATCCGCGGGGCGATCCAGGTGGACGCCAACGACCGTGACGCGATCATCGAGGGGACGACCGTGCTGGTCTCCGAGCTGATGGAGCGCAACCAGCTGACCACCGACGACGTGATCAGCGTGCTGTTCACCGCCACGCCCGATCTCACGGCGGAGTTCCCCGCGCTGGCGGCGCGTAAGCTCGGTTTCCACGACGTGCCGTTGATCTGCTGCACCGAGATCGGCGTGCCGGGGGCGCTGCCCCGGGTGGTCCGGTTGATGGCCCACGTGGAGACCGACCGGCCCCGGGCCGACATCCAGCACGTCTATCTGCGTGGGGCGGTCGCCCTGCGCCAGGACATCGCCCAGTGAGCAAGGCGTCGAGCAAGGCGTCCTAAACCTCGTCAACCAGCTATAGGCAGTTTTAGAGCAGCATTACCCAACAAGACCGAAAAATCAGGACATCGACATGGCCTCCGCACTCCGTACCGTGCTGGTAGTCGGCACCGGTCTCATCGGCACCTCCGTCGCCCTGGCCCTGCGCCAGCACGGCGTACGCGTGCTGCTCGCCGACCGGGACCAGGCGGCGGTGCGGCTGGCGCGGGAGCTCGGCGCGGGCGAGGACTGGGAGCCGGAGGCCGGCCCGAAGGCGGATCTCGCGGTGATCTCGGTGCCACCCGCCCACGTGGCCACCGAGCTGCTCGCCCTCCAGCAGCAGGACGCCGCCGCCTACTACACCGACGTGGCCAGTGTGAAGGCCGAGCCCATCCACCGGGCCGCCCAGCTCGAATGCGACCTGCGCACCTACGTCGCCTCCCACCCGCTGGCCGGACGCGAAAGGTCGGGGCCGGGAGCCGCCCGGGCCGACCTGTTCCTGGGCCGTCCGTGGGCCCTGTGCCCCACCCCCGAGGCCGCGCCCGGGGCGAGGGCCGCCGTGCTGCGGCTGGTCGAGCTCTGCGGCGGCAATCCGGTCGTGGTGGACGCCGCCGAGCACGACCGGGCCGTGGCCGTCGTCTCCCACGCCCCCCACGTGGCCGCCTCGGCCGTGGCGGCCCGCCTGGCGGACGCGCCCGAGGTCGCGCTCGGCCTGGCCGGGCAGGGCGTCAGGGACGTCACCAGGATCGCGGGCAGCGACCCCGGTCTGTGGCTCGGCATCCTGTCCGGCAACGCGACCCCGGTCGCCGAGGTGCTGGAGGCGGTCTCCCGCGACCTGGCCGAGGCCGCGACCGCGCTGCGTTCCCTGGCCGACGGCGACGGCACCGCCACCGACGACATCACCCAGTTGCTCAAACGCGGCGTCGCCGGCCACGACCGCATTCCCGGCAAGCACGGCGGCCCCGCGCCCGCCTACGTGGTGGTCCAGGTCGTCATCGGCGACCGCCCGGGCCAGCTGGCCCGGCTGTTCCAGGTCTGCGACGAGGTGGGGGTCAACGTCGAGGACGTCCGCCTGGAGCACGCTCCCGGCCTGCCGCTGGGCATCGCCGAGGTCTCGGTGCAGCCCGACGCGGCGGCGGTGCTCACCCGGGCCCTGCACGAGCGCGGCTGGCAGGTTCCCTGACCGGCTGATGTCACATCCCGGCCTTCTCGCTCCGTCTACACGGCGAATCGAGAAAGGAGCAGGGAAGTTGACCTCCTCCCCCTCGTGAACGAGGGGGATTCCCACCCTCACGGGTGAGGTTTTCCGCTTCACCGCCGGCCGCCCGCCACGAAGGACTTCCTTCTGACGGCCGGGCGCGCGTGAGGCCCTCTGCGGCGCGCGCGGCCGATCGAAGGGTCGCGAGGCGGTAGCCTCTTCAGGTTGGGTAAAGAACGTGGAGAAGGAGAGCCCGTGGCCGGTCTGGTCATCGCCATGGACGGCCCCTCGGGGTCGGGCAAGTCGAGCGCGTCGCGCGGAGTCGCCAAGGCGCTCGGCCTGCGCTACCTGGACACCGGGGCGATGTACCGCGCGATGACCTGGTGGATGCTGCGGCACGGCGTCGACCTGGCCGACTCCGACGCGATAGCGGTCCGGGCCGTCGAGCCCGAGATCGTCTCCGGCACCGACCCCGAAGGGCCCACCATCCACGTCGACGGCGTCGACGTGGCGAGCCCGATCAGGGAGGCCGAGGTGACCGCCTCGGTCTCGGTGGTGGCGGCGGTGCCCGAGGTGCGCTCGCGGCTCGTGGCGCTCCAACGGGAGATCATCGGGGCCGGCGACATCGTGGTCGAGGGCCGCGACATCGGCACGGTGGTCGCCCCCGACGCGACGCTCAAGGTCTACCTGACGGCCAGTGCCGAGGCCCGCGCCCGGCGCCGCCACGCGGAGCTGGCCGGCACCACGGTGGAGGCGCAGCAGGCCGCGATGGCCACGCGTGACAGGCTCGACTCCACCCGCAGGGCGGATCCACTCTCGATGGCGGCTGGCGCCGTCGAGCTCGACACCACCGCGCTCAACCTCGAAGAGGTCATCGCGGAGGTGCTGAGGCTGGTCGAGGAACGCCGGGGCCCGGCCGCGAAGAGCGGCGAGCCCCGGCGTGGCCGCGACCATACATACGAGCGCACCTGAGGGAGGGTGCGGGACTCCTAAGGTTGACTTCCTCCCCCCGCCTGAAGGCGGGGGGACTCCAACCCTCGCAGGCTGGACCTTCCTGCTTCACAGGTGACAGCCGTCCCGGTCAAGGCGAGGGGCAGAGAGCTGCCCAACGGTCTTACGTGGCCTCCACAGGCATCACATCCCGCCAGCCCGGCGGTAGGCCCGGCCGTATGGTTCCCGCCACCGGGCAGGCACTCCATATCCGGTTCGCACAGGAGTGCGCTGCCGTTCCCCAACGGCGGTCCGCATTGACGGCGAATCGCCGGTCTTCGCGCCGCTCCGCGGCCAGTTCTCTTTCCTCCCCAGGGCTGAAGCCCAGGGTCTCCAGCAATGGAAATCCGATGAGACATCGTGTCAACGGGAGATTGGGTCGAGGCTGAGCTCGACGATTCCGAGATTTCCGAAGAGCAGGCCGACACCGGCCCGGTTCCGGTCGTGGCCATCGTCGGACGGCCCAACGTGGGCAAGTCCGCACTGGTCAACCGCATCATCGGCCGCCGGGAGGCGGTCGTCGAGGAGGTGCCGGGGCGTGACCCGCGACTGGGTCACCTGCGACGCCAACTGGCGGGGCAAGGGGTGCGTGGGTGGGCGTCGAGGAGGTGGGCGGCCAGCTCCAGCGCGCCGGCGGCCCACCAGGAGTCGTCGTCGGCGAACGCCACGTAGGGCGTTTCGGCCAGCTCGACGCCCAGGTTGCGGGCGGGCGCGCCCAGGTTGCAGCCCGCCTCGACGACACGCACGTGAGGGAAGTGACGCTGGACGAAGCAGACGGTGACGTCCGTGGAGCCGTTGTCGACCATGGTGGGGGAGCGAGCGCTAGAGCGCACGGAGCCGGTTCATGGTGGCGACCATCACCGTCACCCTGTCGGCCGTGTCTCTCTTATATCCGTCATCTTGGCTCCTTCGCCCCATGTCTTCCTTTTCCGGGCACACCGCGCCTACTCGTGGCTTGACGAGGCCGCCGAGCAGGCGTACAAAAAGGCGGAAACAGTGTTACTCAAAAGAAACGATGTTGCCGCATGAGTGTCACCGCCTATCAGCAAGCCCAGCGCGAGGGCCAGGATGTGGTCAGGACCGCGATCCTGGACGCGGCCACGCGCCTCCTGATCGACGAAGGCCCGGCCTCGCTGACCGTGCGCCGCATCTCCGCCGAGGTCGGCTGCTCCACCAAAGTGATCTACACGCTCTTCGGCGGCAAGGACGGGCTCAGCGAGGCGCTCTGGCTGGAGGGCTTCGGCAGGTTCGAGCGGCGGTTGCTGACCACGCCCCCAGGCCCCGACGCCATGACGCGGCTGCGGGCCGGCATCGATGCCTACCGGACCTACGCGCTGGACCAGCCGGCCTATTACCGAGTGATGTTCCAGGGAGGCGTGCCCGGCTTCACGCCGAGCCCCGAGGCCAGGCAGGAGGCGAAGAGATCCTTCCACCTGCTCGTGGCCGGGGTCCGCCGCTGCCTGGCGGAAGGGCTGCTGCACGGCGCCTCCGACGTGGAGATCGCCGACGTGCTCTGGATGGCCATGCACGGCGCGGTGAGCCTGGAGCTCGCGGGCTACTTCGATCGGGCCGAGGGCGAACAGCGCTACCGGCTGCTCTGCGCCTCGGTGCTCAGCCCCTTCCTGACGCACGACGAGAGGACCACCTGATGCCAACGCCTTACAGAGGCGGCTTCGCCCCCGTCACCGACGAGATCACCGCCTTCGATCTGGAGGTCACCGGCCGCATCCCCGCCGAGCTGAACGGCCGCTACCTGCGCAACGGCCCCAACCCCCTCAGCCTCGACGATCCGAACGCCTCCCACCTGTTCCTGGGCGAAGGCATGGTGCACGGGGTGCGGCTGCGCGACGGCCGCGCCGAGTGGTACCGCAACCGATGGGTGCGCAACGCCGACGTCGCCCGGCGGCTCGGCGAGGAGCCTAGGCCAGGCCGCACGCACGGCGGCATGGACTTCGCGGCCAACACGCACGTGATCGGCCTGGCCGGCCGCACCTTCGCGACCGTGGAGGCGGGGGCGCTGCCGTACGAGCTCGGCTACGAGCTCGACACGATCGGTCCGTGCGACTTCGCCGGCGGGCTGCCCGGCGGATTCGCCGCGCACACCCACCTGGACCCGGCCACCGGCGAGCTGCACGCGATGGCGTACTTCTTCGGCTGGGACCACCACCAGCACATCGTGCTCGACGCCAAGGGCACCGTCACCCGGACCAGGGACATCCCCATCGCGGACGCGCCCATGATGCACGACTTCGCGCTGACCGAGCGCTTCGTGGTGCTCTACGACCTGCCCGTCACCTTCAGCATGGCGCACGCCGAGAAGGGCGCGCCGCTGCCGTACGCGTGGAACGAGGAGCACGGCTCCCGGATCGGGCTGCTGTCACGCCGGACCGGCGAGGTGCGGTGGTTCGAGGTAAACCCGTGCTGGGTCTTCCACACGCTCAACGCCTATGACGACGGCGACCAGGTCGTGGTCGACGTGGTGCGTTACCCGCGGCGCTTCGTCGACGCCCGCCTCGACGAGGGCGGCTCGCCCACGCTGGACCGCTGGCGGATCGACCTGTCGTCGGCCAAGGTGAGCGAGACCCGGCTGGACGATCGGACGCAGGAGTTCCCGCGGATGGACGAGCGGCTCACCGGCAGGCCGTACCGCTACGGCTACACCGTCGCGACCCGTGACCTGGTCGAGGTGATCTATCCGCAGGACACGGCCATGGAGGACCTCCCGGATGAGGCGTTCGACAACACGCTCATCAAGCACGACCTGGAGCGGGGCACCCAGCAGGGGCGGCAGTTCGGCCGGGGCGCCTACGTGGGCGAGCCGGTGTTCGTGGAGTCGGGCGAGGCCGAGGACGACGGCTACGTGATGTCCTTCGTCAACGATCCGGAGCGGGGAGCGGCCGACCTGGTGATCCTGTCGGCGCAGGACTTCACCGGCGAGCCGGTCGCCACCGTGCACTTGCCGGCCCGGGTGCCGCTCGGCTTCCACGGCAGCTGGGTGAGTGACTGACCGGGAGACGGTACCCTCTTCGGGTTAGGTGAAAACGTGAAGAGGGAGAGACCGTGGCCGATCCGGCCGCCATCGCGGCCCGCTCCGGCGAGCCCGAGATCGTCTCCGGCACCGACCCCGAGGCCCCTGCCATCCAGGTCGGCGGCGTCGACGTGGTGAGCCGATCAGGCAGGACGAGGTGACCTCCGCGGTCTCCGCCGTGGCGGCGGTGCCGCAGGTCCGGGCGCGGCTCGTGGCGCTCTAGCAGGAGATCATCGGCGCCGGTGACATCGTGGTCGAAGGCCGCGGCATCGGCTCCGTGGGCCGCCATGGCCGGGCGCGACACGTTGGACTCAACACGCAAGACGGATCCACGCTCGCTGGCGGATGGCGCCATCGAGCTCGACACCACCGCGTTCAACCTCGAAGAGGTCATCGCGGAGGTGCTGAGACTGGTCAAGGAGCGCACCTGTGAGGGTGCGGGACTCAAAGGATGAGACATGGTGTCAATGGGGGATTGGGTCGAGGCTGAGCTCGACGATCTCGAGATTTCCGAAGAGCAGGCGGACACCGGCCCGGTTCCGGTCGTGGCCATCGTCGGACGGCCCAACGTGGGCAAGTCCACACTGGTCAACCGCATCATCGGCCGCCGGGAGGCGGTCGTCGAGGATGTGCCGGGCGTGACCCGCGACCGGGTCACCTACGACGCCAACTGGCGTGGCCGGCGCTTCACGGTCGTCGACACCGGCGGCTGGGACCCGGACGCCACCGGCATGAACCTCCGCATCGCCGAGCAGGCCCAGGTCGCCGTCGAGCTGGCCGACGTGATCGTGTTCGTGGTCGACGCGACCGTGGGCGCCACCGACGCCGACGAGATCGTGGGCTCCGTGCTGCGCCAGTCCGGCAAGCCGGTCATCCTGGCCGCCAACAAGGTCGACAACCAGCAGCTGGAGCTGGAGGCGTCCTCGCTCTGGGCCCTCGGGCTCGGCGAGCCCCAGCCGGTCTCGGCCCTGCACGGCCGTTCCAGCGGCGACCTGCTCGACGTGGTGCTCGACGCGCTGCCCGAGACGCCGCAGGTGACGTTCGGCGCCGAGCGCGGCCCCTACCGGGTGGCCCTGCTCGGCAAGCCCAACGTCGGCAAGTCCTCGCTGCTCAACAAGCTCGCGGGCGAGGAGCGGGTGCTGGTCGACCCGATGGCGGGCACCACCCGTGACCCGGTCGACGAGCTGATCGAGCTGGGCGGCCGGACCTGGCGGTTCGTCGACACGGCCGGCATCCGGCGGCGCGACCGCGAGCTGCAGGGCGCCGACTACTACGCGGCCATGCGCACCAGGGCCGCGCTGGAGCGCTCGGAGGTGGCGATCGTGCTGATCGACGCCAGCGAGCCGCTCACCGAGCAGGACCTCCGCATCATCAGCCTGGTGATCGACTCGGGCCGGGCCATGGTGGTCGCGTTCAACAAGTGGGACCTGGTCGACGAGGACCGCCGCCACTACCTGGAGAAGGAGATCGACAGGCAGCTCGTCCGCACCCCGTGGGCGCTGCGGGTCAACATCTCCGCCAAGACCGGCCGCCACATGGACCGCCTGGTCCCGGCGCTGGAGAAGGCGCTGGAGTCGTGGTCGACGCGGGTGCCGACGGCCAGGCTCAACGCGTTCCTGACCGAGCTGGTGCAGCAGACGCCGCCGCCGGTCCGGGGCGGCAAGCAGCCCAAGATCCTGTTCGCCACGCAGGCGTCGGTCGAGCCGCCCAAGTTCGTGCTGTTCACCTCGGGCTGGCTCGAGGACACCTACCGCCGGTTCGTCGAGCGCCGCATCCGCGAGGAGTTCGGCTTCGCCGGATCGCCGATCGAGGTGACCATGAAGATCCGCGAGAAGCGCAAGGGCGGCCAGTCCAGGAAGTAGCCGGCCGCAATGCCGTTGCCGCCGGCCCCGCCAACGTCCGGCAGGTGGCGCTCTTCCCCCGTGACCTGCACCGTCTGACGCCGTAGCTCACTGGGCACGGCAGGGCGCGAGCCACCCGCGTCCTGCCGTGCCCACGCCGGGCGGGGGCGGTCACGCCGCGGAGGCTAGAGCGAGCGCCTGGGCAGGAAGCCCGCGACGACCGCGCCGATCGCGCACAGCACCGCCGTGACCAGGAACATCTCGGTGTATTCGACATGCAGCGCGGCGTTGACCTTGGCGAGGTATTCGCTCTGCTGCCTGGCGTAGACGGCGGGATCGAGGCCGAACGGCAGCGGGGTGTCGAGATGGGCGGTCAGCGACTGGAAGCGGTAGAAGCCCCAGGCCGACACGCTCGCGATGCCGATCAGCATGCCCATCATCCGGGCCACGACCACCGCGGCCGAGGCCACTCCGTGCTGCGCGGCCGGCGTCACCCGGAGCACCGCGGCCGAGACCGGGGCGATGACCAATCCGATGCCGAGCCCGGCCAAGACCAGGTCGAGGTCGACCATGAGCCTGGCGCCGGCCAGGTCGAGCGGCCAGCGGCTCATCAGCGTGTAGCCCACCATGGCGATCAGCAGGCCCGCCACGCAGACGATCCGGTCGCCGAGCCCGCGGGCCAGCAGGCCGCCCGCGACCGCGCCGACGGGCAGGGCGATCAGGAACCGGCCGAGGACCAGCGAGGCCTCGAGCGCCTCCAGCCTCAGCAGGGTCTGCGCGGTGAACTGGACGAACACCATGGTGACCAGGAGCGCGGCCCCGGTCAGGAAACTCACTCCCAGAGTGGCCAGCAGGGGGCCCTTGCGGGTGGTGGACAGGTCGAGCAGGCGGACGGGGGAGCGGATCTCCCACCAGACGAAGGCGGCTCCGGCCAGGACGCCGGCGGCGATCAGCGGCGGGCCCCAGGGCGGCAGGATCGCCTTGGCCGGGTCGGGGTTGTAGAGGCCGGCCACGAGCAGCGCCAGGGCGAGGGCCAGCAGCGCGCCGCCCACGCCGTCCACCCGGCCGCTCCCGGAGCGGCGCTCGCGATCGGGAGGGGGGACGGTGAAGTGCACCGCGACGGCGGCGAGCGCGGCCAGCGGGACGTTGATCCAGAAGATGGCGTGCCACCCGCCCAGCTCCACGCCGCGCACCAGCATGGTGCCGGGGATCACGCCCATCAGGCCGCCGGTGAGCGGGCCGAGGGCGCCGTCCAGCCGCACGCCCGCCAGGGTGAGGGCCGGGGCCAGCGCCAGCACGCCGCCGTAGAGCGGGCCGAGCGCGCTGCCCAGCTCCTGGGCCGCCCCGACCGCGCCGAGCGCCACCGGACGCTCCCGCTCGTCCCACAGATCGCCGATGAGCGCCATCGTGATCGGCAGCAGGGCGCCACCGGCCACGCCCTGCACCGTGCGCCCGGTCACCACCATGACCTCGCCGGCCGCCAGGGCCGTCAGCACCGAGCCCACGGCGAACGCCGCCAGGCAGGCGTGGATCAGCGGGCGCCGGCCGTAGCGGTCGGAGAGCTGCCCGAGCAGCGGCATCGCGGCGACGTAACCCAGCAGGAATCCGGTGACCACCGGGGTGGCCCGCTCCAGCCGGTTGAGCGGGATGCCGATGTCCTCGGCGATGTCGATGAGGACGGTGACGACCACGTAGGCGTCGAGGGCGGCGAGTAACACCACCGCCCCGCCGGCGCCGAGCGCGACCCGGCGGGCGGCTCTCATCCGGCCGCAGGAGGCGGGGTGATCGTGATCGGCGCGTCGTAGTCGCTGAACGACACCGTCACCGTGCCGTCCTGCAGCGGCAGCTCGATCTTGGTGAGCCGGCCGGCGGCCTTGTCGATCCAGACCCTGCCGTTGACGCCCTGCGTGACGCCGGGCACCAGCGCGCCGAGGACCTGGCCGGAGAACGTGGTCGCGACCCGGTAGGTATCGCCCTCCTCGGCCTCGACGCGCGGATCGGTGGCGGTGCTCAGCAGCTGCGCGACCCCCTTGCCGGGGTCGAGGATCAGCGACGGGTCGTAGAGCTGCGCCAGGTCGGCGCGGGTGAGCTTCTGGAAGCCGCCGGTCGGGCCCTTGAAGTGGACGGTGTCGCCGACCAGCGCGAAGGTGATCTCCTGGAGGTTGCCGAGCACCTCGAGCGTGATCGTGCCGTCGGCGTCGCCCCCGGCGGTGAGCCGGCCGTCGGCCTTCTTCACCGGCACCTTGGGCTTGCCCTCGGTGGAGATCGAGAAGGCGGCCGACTTCACCGTCTTCATCGCCTCCGAGGACTTCTTCATCAGGTCGGGGCCGGTGGGCAACTCGCCGCCGCCAGCCGACGAGCAGGCAGGCAGAAGCGCGAGAACGACGACGAGCAGCAGCTTTTTGAGCATGAGCGGATCGTAGCGATCGGCCGGGAGCGATCGTGAGCCGTCAGCGATATCGGTTGGGTGTCAGCGCAACTTCTTCAGGTGGTCGACGATCGGCCTGTAGGCGGCCTCGATCGCGTTGAGCTGTTCGTCGGTGAGCCGGTCGACGAAGTGCTCGCGCACGCTGGCCACATGGTCGGGTGCCACCCGCTGGATGGTGTCCCAGCCTTCCTCGGTGAGCACCGCGAACGTGCCGCGCCGGTCGTCACGGCAGTCTTCCCGGCTCACCAGGCCTTTGGCCTCCATGCGGGAGATCTGGTGTGACAGGCGGCTGCGCGACTGGATCGTCGCGTCGGCCAGGTCGCTCATCCGCATCCGGCGCTCGGGGCTCTCCGACAGGTTGACCAGGATCTCGTAGTCGTTCACGGAGAGTGAGTGCTCCTGCAGATCGCGGTCGAGCCGGTGCATGAGGAGTTTGTGCAGGGCCAGGTGGGTACGCCAGGCACGTTGCTCTGCGGGGGAAAGCCAGCGAGGCGTGCTCATGATCCCCAATCTAACGCACGTTGAGTGATCTGGTGGCGAAGCGGCAGGCGAAGGGCCCCGGCAGGGTCACGGGGACGCCGCCTCCCACCCCGGGCCGCCGCTAGCTGAACGCCATCACGATGGCGACACCCACCACGTGCATGAGCACGACGGCGACGATCAGCGAGACGAATATGAACTTGGCGGGGCCGTGCTCGAAGGTCTTGCCCTCCTCGAGCGGTTTGCGCTTGGCGACACGATCGGCGATCCGCTCTTCGAGGGGCTTGCGATAGAACATACGTCCACTTTATCCGGGAATTGGGCGCCTCTCCGCTCGGGTGTCGGTGATGACGGCCACCATGATGCCCGGCTCGGCCGTCCACTCCAGCAGATGCCGTCCCGCCCAGCCGGCCTCCACCGAGCGCAGCAGGTCCAGTGACAGCTCGCCGCGCTTGATCAGCGCCTCCTTGCGGGTCCAGTGCCTGATCAGCTCGTCGTTGCCGCTCACCAGCGCGCGCTCGCGAGGTGTCAGCGCCATGTCGGCCAGCGACTCCTCCAGCGGGCCGGCCGGCACCCGCTCCGCGTCCACGCCCACCTGGCCCTCCCCGGCCGCCGCGCAGACGTATCCGCGCGTGTGGCTGAGGCTGACGCCCAGCGACGGGGCCTGCCGGATGTACGGGCGGCCGTGGCCCGGGCCGTGTACGTCGCAGTGCTGCAGCAGGGTGAGCCCGTCCGGCTCGGCGTCCAGGACGGCGGCGGCGCAGAGCCGTACCAGCAGGTGGGCGGCGACGAAGGAGCGCCGGTCGGCGTCGGCGGCGAAGCGGGCGGCGCGCTCCCGCTCGACCGGGGTCAGCCATCGTTCGGGGGCGCGCACCTCGTCCGGGCGGCCGCCCATCGCCACGGGGACGATCGGTCAGTCCTTCTTCTTCTGGCCGTCCGCCGGGGTGCCGTCGAGGTTGTACTGGTCCTCCTTGGCCGCGCCCAGCACGGTCACCTCCTGGACCTTCCAGACCCCCTTCTCCTTCACCAGGGTGACCTTCAGGTGCGACCCCGTGACCGAGCGGATCGCCTCGGCGGTGTTGACCTGCTGGTCCACCACGACGATGGCGTGGGCCGTGGCCTCGTCCACGTCCGACAGGTAGACCTCGCGGACCGTGGCCCGGGAGACGGCCTTGAGCTTGACGATGACCTGGGCCATCGCGCCGCCGAACGCCTCGTCGTAGGTGGTCAGGAAGTCGCCCGTGGCCTGGGCCATCAAGGTCGAGCGGGTGGTCTGCAGGTCCTGGTAGTCGTAGCTGAGCAGCGCCTGGCCGAACGAGCCGGCCGCGCCCGACACCTCCAGGCGCAGCGCCCGCTCCGACTCCAGCCCGGCGAGCGCGTCATGGGCCTGGTTCGCCGAGACCCACTGCAGCACGGCCGTGGCGGCCAGCGCGGCGACCAGCATGGCCGCCAGCGCGCCCGTGACGCGCGCCCGGGTGAACCGCGGCCTCCGGCCCGCCTCGCCGCCGGCCGCCGGCGCCGCCCGGTCCTCGGTCTCGCCCTCGTCGGAGACCGTCTCGGCGGGCCGGTCGGTCTCGGCCGCGTCCGTCTCGGCGGGTCGCCGGGTCTCGGTGGGAGGTTCGGTCGCCGATGGCTCCTTGGCGGGCCGGACGGCGGTGGTCTGGGTGTCGGCGGGAGGGGGGACGGGCTCTGTCTCGGACGGCTGCCGGCCCTCGGTGAGGTCCTGCTGGGCGGTCATCGGATTTTCCTTTGCTGGAGACACCGGGCTTTGGCGCTGGGGAGAAACCGGGACGGCTGTCACCTGTGAAGCAGGAAGGTCCAACCTGCGAGGGTTGGAATCCCCCGCCTTCAGACGTGGGGAGGACGTCAACCGCTCTCCTTACCGCGGCGGGCGGCCCGGCCCGCCGCGATCCAGCCCACGATGCCACCGGATGCCACTATGGCGAGGAATATCGCGACAATCAGCGGCGTGGTGTTCAGCGGGGTACGGGGCGCGGCGCCGGTGGTGGCGGCCACGCCGGACGGCGAGCTGGACGCCTTGGCCTCCAGGGTCCGCGCGGGCTCCGCGGTGTCGGCCGAAGTCCTGGTCTCGGGATGTTCGCCCTGCCTGTCGTGCCGTACGTCGTCGACGGGGTCGTTCGCGACGTCCGCGTCGGCCGCGACGGTCACGCGGTCCGGGCAGGCGCGCAGGCGCGGCACGGTGGGCGGCCCGACGGGGTTCTCGTACTCCTCGGCCGGCTGGGGTCCGCCCGGGACGCTGAAGATGAACGCCGCCTTGCCGTACACGGTGTCGCCGCGCTTGTCGCTGATGTCGTCGGCCAGGCTGAGCGCGGTCGGCACGATGCTGAGCAGGTGGTGCGCGTTGCGTTCGGTCTGCGCGGAGAAGGCCGGTCTGTGAGGCAGCCCGGCGGCGGTCAGCAGGCACGACAGGCCGGGCCGGGCCCGCTTGACGGCCTGGTCGAGCCGCCCGAACACGCCGGGGCCCTGGTCCAGAAAGGCGTTGAGGTCGGCGCGGGAGGCGCGCAGCGAGCCCGTCACCGTGCTCAGGTCGGTGATGCCCGAGGCCAGCCGGTCCTTCCTGCCCGCGAGCGTGTGGGTGAGCTGGGTGAGCTGCACCGACAGGTCGTCGAGCAGCTTGGAGTTGTCGGCCAGCGTGCCGGTCAGGTCGTGCGCGTCGTCGATGACGCTCCGGATGGCCCCCGATCGGCCGTCCAGCGCGACCGCCAGCTCGTGCGTGATCGTCTTGGCGTCGCGGGGCGGCACCGCGTTCAGCAGCCTGCCGACGCCCTCGAACAGCTTGCGGTAGTCCAGCGGCACGCTGGTGCTCGTCATCGGGATCACGTCGCCGGGCGCGAGCGAGGCCCCGGTCACGCCGGTGGCGGGCGGCGACAGCTCCACGTACGGCTCGCCGATGGCGGACCTGCGCCGCACCTCGGCCGTGCTGCCCTTCGGCAGCCGGATCTCCTTGTCGATGTCGAGCCCCACGACGATCTTGCCGGTGGCCAGCCGCACCTCGCCGATCTTGCCGACCCGGACGCCCAGGTAGGCCACGTCGAACCCGCGCATCAGGCCGGGGGAGGAGGCGAACTCGGCCGACACCCGGTAGGGCCGGGTGATCGCGTCGACCTTGATGATGGTGCTGAACGCCCAGACCGTCATCACGACGCCGAGCACCACGAAGAAGCCGAGGTTGAGGTAGATGCGGTTGTTCATCGCGGGGGCTCCCAGAGCAGGCGGAAGTCCTCCTTGGGGGCGGCGGCTCCGGGATCGTCCCGGGTGGCGCCCCCGCTCCGTGGCAGGAGCAGGCCCTTCAGCCACACGTACGTCAGCACCTGGCCGTTGACCGTGATCGGAGGGGCGTCGATGAACTTCTGGATCTTGGCCACCAGCGCCTTCAGATCGTCCTTGCCGCGCAGCATCGAGGAGTTGATGGCGTCGAGCCGGCGCAGCAACGTGCGCAGCCGGGCGGCGTGGCGGGGGTAGATCGTCAGGTTGGCCTCCTTGGCGAGCCTGGTCAACGCCACGACGGCCTTCTTGATGTGCTTGCGGCCGTGCGCGACGCGCGCCGTGGCCGCCGCCAGCGTGCCGGGCAGCTGGTCGAGCTCCTTGCTCCCCTTGGCCAGGTCGTCGCCCAGCTCGGCCAGCGCGTCGATGGTCGTGCCCAGGTCGCGGCGGGCGGCCGCGTAGGCGTCGGTGACCTCGGCCGTCCGCTTGATCAGCGTGTTCACGTCGCCGCCCTTGCCGGCGAACGCGGTCGAGGCGGCGTCGAGGATGGCGTTGACGTCCTGCGCGCCGAGCGCCTCGATCAGCGGCCCGGCCTTCGCGGTGACCTGCTCGATGTCCGGCTCGACCGACGTGTCGATGATCGTGGCCCCGTCGGCCAGGTAGGGGCCCGTCGTCAGGTCCTTGCCGGGCGGCGGGGTGAGCGAGATGTAGTTCTCACCCAGGACCGACGTCTTGCCCACCGTCGCCGTGCTGCCGGCGGGCAGCCGGTGCCGCTCCTGGATCGCCATCGTCACCCTGGCCCGGTAGCCCTCCAGCCGAATGCCGGTGACCGTGCCCACCCGCACGTCGGCGATCTGCACGCTGTGCCCGGCCACCAGGCTCTGCACGTCGTCGAAGGTCGCGTTGAGCGTCAGGTCGCCCGACGTGGAGCCGAGCGTCTGGATCGAGCACGACGTGGTGATGCCCAGGGCCAGGATCGCGGTGCACAGGCGTGCCTTCATCGCTGCCTCTTGCGCTGTTCGAAGGGACAGTTGCTCAGCCCGGCCGGCAGGCACGACACCTTGCCGAGGTCGAGCGCGTCGAACAGCGGCGTGAGCCAGGCCCTGGTCATCGCGTTGAGGACCACGCGGATCTTCAGCACATGCTGCTCGCGGTCCCAGGAGTCGATCAGCACGTCGGCGAAGTCGGCGGCGCCCTTGACCGCCCGGGCCATCGACGCGCTGTTGGCCCGCACGGTCAGCACGAGCTCGGCCAGGGTGCCGGTCGCCTGCGGGAGCCGGGCCGAGTAGGCCTCGATGATCACGTCGCCGCGCCGGACGAAGCCGGCCATGGCCGAGATGAACCCGCGCAGCCGCCGGCGCTCCTCGGCCAGGATGGCGGCGGCCTCGGCGAAGGAGTCGATCGCGCCCGTCACCTGGCCCTGGCGCCGGTTGAGGCTCGTGGCCAGCCGGTTCAGGCCCTTGGCCAGGTCGATCAGCTGCTGGTCCTGCCTGGCCAGCGTGTCGGTGAGCTCCGCGGTGTCGGCCAGCGCGTTGTTGATCGTCTTGCCCCGGCCCCTGACGCCGTCGGCCAGGTCGCCCGCGACGTCGCCCACCTTGTCCGCGTCGAGCGCGCCGGTCAGCTTGGTGAACGCGTCGAGCGCGTCGTCGATCTCCACCGGCAGGTCGGTGCGCTCCAGCGGGATGGTGGCGCCCGGCGCGATCCGCTGGTCGCCGGGCTTCCACGGGGGGTGGAGCACCACGTTCCGCTCGCCCAGCGTGTTCTGTGGCGCGACCACGGCCTGCACGCCGGCGGGCAGCGGCACCTCCGCGTCGACCGACAGCTCGACCCGGACCCGGTCGCCCTCGATCCGGATCCGCTCCACGTAGCCGGCGTCCAGCCCCATCACCTTGACCCGCGCCTGCTCGTACAGGGCGGGCGCCTTGCTGAAGATCGCCGTCAGCCGGTACGGCGCGGGCCCCAGCGGCGCGCAGCCGCCGGTGGCGATCAGCAGGGCCCCGGCCAGCAGGATCACGAGCGCTCTCATCGGTCGTTCTTCCTGTCCTTGACGATGGCGGCGAGCACCTCGGGGTCGACGGGGCCGAGGCCGGAGGCGACGGCCTCCAGCCACGGGCCCTGCCCGCCCATCGTGGACAGGCCGGAGAAGGTGGGGCCGGCCCACGCCAGCAGCTCGTTGAACCGCTCGTTGCCGCCGCTCAGCCTGGTGGTGATCGCGCCGGTGTCGTCGAGCACCCGGACCAGTGACTTCTCGTGCCGGCTGATCAGCCGGGTGGTGCTCTCCACCAGGTCGCTGCCGTCTCCGAGGAGCGTGCGCAGCTCGTCGCGGCGGCCGCGCAGCTCCTTGAGCATGACCTCGATGGCGTCGATGAGCCGGCCGAGCTGTTTGTCCTTCCTTTCCAGGACCTTCATGACCCGGGTGCCGTTGTCGAGCAGCCGCCGCAGGTCCGGCTCGCTCCTGCTGATCGTGTCGGACAGGTCGCCGATGTTCTTCAGCAGCCTGGTGACCCGGCCGCGCTCGCTGGTGTCGATCTTGCCGAGCTCGGTCACCAGGTCGTCCACGGCGTCGGTGTCGAGCTTCTCCACCAGCCGGGTGGCGTCCTTGACCGCGTCGTTGATCAGCGTGGGCACGCCGGTCCGCTCCACCGGGATGCGCCGGGCGCTCTCCGGCAGCTGGTCGACGTACGGGGCGGACACAGGGCCGGTCAGCTTGACGTAGCGGCCGCCGAGCAGGTTGGACAGCGCGATGTCGGCGCGGGTGCCGCGGCCCAGCCGCACATCGTCGTCGACCCGCCAGGTGACGACCACGTTGCCCTGTCCGTAGTCGGCCCGCACCTCGGTGACCTCGCCGACGCGCACTCCGGCCACCCGGACGTCGTTGCCGGTGCGCAGGCCGCCCGAGTCGACGAACGTGCCGGACATCGTGTAGCCGCCTTCGAGCAGGCCGAGGTTGCCGACGAGGAACGTGGCCACCAGGACCGTGCCGAGCACCGCCAGCGACACCAGGCCGACGGCGATCTTGTTGCGATCCCTGAAGGACTTGACCGCCATCACTCACCCACCATGAGCTTGCGCAGGTCCTTGGTGCTCTGGATCGTGGTGTTGCCGCGCAGCGGGGGCGGCGTCTTCATCGGGTACGGGCACGGCGCGGGCCCCAGCGCCAGGCAGGGCACCGCGGTGACGAAGTAGTGGCCGCGGCCGACGCTGCTGTGGGCGCGGGCGAACAGCGGCTGCAGGGTGTTGACCGTCCGGTCGAGCTCGTTCACGTGCCGCCTGACGCCGCCCGTCAGCCCGGTCAGGTGGTCGACCAGCGCGCCCAGCTCGCCGGCGTTCTTGCCGATCACCTCGTTGGAGGTGTGGAAGGTGGCCGACAGCTCCACCAGCGAGTCGTCGATCAGCGTGCGGTTGTCCGCGAACGCCTCCGACAGCGTGACCAGGTTGTCGACCAGCTGCTCGATCTGCTTGTCGCGCCTGGCGACGACGTTCGAGACGGTGGCGTAGTCCTTCAGCAGCCGCTCGATCGTCTCCTTGCGCTGGGTGACGGTGCCGGTGATGTCGTTGACGTTGTCGAGCAGCCGCGGGATGTTGCGGTCGTTGCCCTTCAGCGACGCCGCGGCCGCGGTGAGCAGCTGGTTGATCTGCTCCGGGTCGAGGCTGCGGGTCAGCGGGCCGAGGTCGCTCACCAGCTCGCCGATGTCGACCACCGACGAGGTGCGGGTGATGCGCGAGCCGGGTGCCAGCATGCCGGGGGCGGTGCCGGGAAGCAGGTAGACGACCCGCTGGCCGACCGCGTTGCGCCACCTGATGGCCGCCTCGGTGTCGGCCGGCACCCTGACCGCCTCCCACACCTCCAGGGTCACCTCGGCCCGGCCGTTCACCACCTCGATCGTGCCGACCTGGCCGACCGGCGCTCCGGCGATCTTCACCTGGTCGCCCTCGGCCAGCCCGGACACGTCGTCGAAGGTGGCGACCAGCCGGTAACCGTCCTCGGTGCCGAACCGGACGATCTGCGCCGCGATGAGCGCGATGAGGGAGAAGGTCACGCCAACGAACAGCACGACGCGGACCAGCGTCCACCGGCGGGTCACGCGCTCCCTGGAGATCGCCACCTCAGCGCCTCCCGTCGGTCGGTCCGCAGGCGCCGACGATGAGCTCGCAGACGTCGGTCGCGATGAACGCCTCCACCTGCAACTGGCGGGTGCCGTTCGGGCCCGGCGCCTCGATCAGCTCGTTGAGCAGGTCGATCAGCTTGTTCAGCCCCCGTACGCCGTCACCGGCCAGGCCGAGCTGGGCGTAGACGAGCGCGGCCACCCGCTCGCCGGAGTGGACACCGGCCCGCAGGTTGCGCCGGTGCTCGCGCAGGCCGTGCGCGGTCAGGCCGGAGACGGAGGTGATCTCCTTCAGCAGGGCGCGCACCTTGTCGGCCCGCTCCAGCAGGCCGGGAGTGATGACGTTGACGTCGGAGGAGATCGACACCAGCTCGTCGCCCTTGTCCGACAGGGCGGTGGACAGCCCTGCGGTGTCGCGCAGGAACTGCCGCGCCCGGGAGCGCTGCCGGTGGGCGACGCCGACCACGGTCCCCGCGTCGTCGATCAGCTCGCGCAGCCGGGTGCCCTTGCCGTCGAGCCCCTTGGCCAGCGTGTGCACGATGACCGTGACCTCGCGCGGGTCCACCGCGTCCAGGCCCCGGTAGGCGTCGCCGAGGGTGTCGGACAGGTCGAGCGGGTCCTGCGTGTCGGTGATGACCGCCCCGGCGCCCAGGTAGGGGCCGGTGGCCTCGCCGGTGCCCGGCTTGAGGTTGACGTACTTGGGGCCGAAGACCGACGCCGGCTCGACCGCCGCGACCGTCGTCCGCGGCAGCCGCACGCCCGGCTCGACGTGCATGGTCACCACGGCCCTGCCCGCCGGGTCGAGCGACACCTCCGTCACGTCGCCCACCGTGATGCCGCGGATCTTGACCGAGGAGTTGGTGTCGAGCCCCTGTCCCGCCCGGCCGAACACCGCGTCCACCCGGATGCCGCGCACCTCCGTGGCCGTGCGCACCACGAACACCGTCGCGGCCACGAACAGCGCGACCACCGCGAGCGCGATGCCCATCCGCGCCGGCAGCGGGAACCCGTCACGTCCCATCGCTCACCCCGTCAGCTTCACGCTGCCGCCGCCACCCCAGAACAGGTACGACAGCAGCAGGTTGAGCAGGACGATCGTGACGATCGACTGGCGGATCGCGCGGCCCGCCGCCACCCCGACGCCCACGGGGCCGCCGGTGGCGTGGAAGCCGTGGTAGCAGTGGATGACGATGACGGTGAACGCGAAGACGGCCACCTTGGCGACGCTGAAGACGATGTCGCTGAGCGGCAGATACAGGTAGAAGTAGTAGTCGTAGACCCCGGGCGCCAGCCCGAACAACGCCGTGCACATCAGCCGGGTGGCGAAGAAACTGGCGAACAGCGCGATCAGGTAGATCGGCACCAGAGCCAGCAGCGCGGCGACCACCCGGGTGCAGATCAGGTAGGTGAAGGCGTTGATGCCCATCACCTCCAGCGCGTCGATCTCCTCCGAGATCCGCATCGCGCCCAGCTCGGCCGTGAACGACGAGCCCACCTGCGCCGCCAGCGCCGTCGCCGCGATGATCGGGGTGATCTCGCGGACGTTGGCGAAGCTGCCGACCAGGCCCATGAACGACTCGGCGCCGATCGCCTGCAACCCCTGGTAGCCCTGCAGGCCCACGGTCGCGCCGACGACGAAGGCCATGGTGAACACCACGAAGATCATGCCGCCGCCGATGACGGTCGCCCCGACGCCCACCACCACGTCGCTGACCTGCCGGATGACGACCTTGACGTACTTCAGCCGCAGGACGACGTCGCGGACCGAGTAGAACAGCACCTTCCACACGAACAACGGCCAGTCGGCCAGCGAGGCGAACCGTTCGGCCCAGTCGCGGCCCCGGTCGGCGAACCGGAGGCCGGCCGCACGCGTGACCATCACAGCGCCTTGGGCGGATAGGCGAGGAAGTAGACCGCGGAGATCACGTAGTTGAACGCGAACACCAGCATGAACGTGACCACGGTGGCCTGGTTGACCGCGCGGCCCACGCCGACCGGGCTGGTGGCACAGGTCATGCCCTTGTAGCAGGCGACGGCCGCGGCGATGAAGCCGAAGATCCACGCCTTGAACAGCGTGACGTAGAGGTCGGAGCCGACGACGAGGGAGAGCGCGCCGTCGAAGTAGGCGCCGGGGGTGACGCCCTGCACGACCACGTTGAAGAAGTAGCCGCCGCTCGCCCCGGCCAGGATGACCAGCGGGCACAGGCAGACCGCGACCGTGCTGGCCGCCCACATGCGCGGCGTGACGAGGCGGTGGATCGGGTTGACCGACATGACCTCCATCGCGCTCAGCTCGTCGCGGATGTGCCGGGCGCCGATGTCGGAGGTCATCGCGCTGCCGCCGGCCCCGGCGATCAGCAGGGCGCTGGCCAGCGGCGCCACCTCGCGGATGAGGCCCACGAAGACGGCGCTCCCGGTGGCCGAGGCGGCGCCCAGCTGCCAGGCCAGGTCGCCGACCTGCAGCGCCACGGTCGCGCCCAGGGGCAGCGAGACGAGCAGGACGGGCACGCTGGTGACGCGGGCCAGGAACCAGCACTGGCCGACGAACTCCCACCACCAGTGCCTGACGTCCCAGCTGCGGCGTAATCCCTCCAGGACGATGACGAACAGGTCACCCACCTGGCCCAGCGCGGACCCGGCCCGGCGGCCGAGGTATCCGGACAGGGCCATCAGCATCCCGCCCGGACGCGTGTTGCCGTCATGACCACCTCGTAACCCGCCGACTACGGAGCAGTCACCTTACTGACGAGTTGTCCAGTAGGTCGATGCTTCGCGGGAAATTTGAGGAGAAGGTATGAGGCACACGCCACAGGTTGTCAGTTACCTACGAATCGTGACGCGCCCGTTACGCCCGGCCCGCCGGGGTTGATCACCGGGCGAGCCGATCCTGGCGGCGGGGACGGCCGACCGGATCGCCTGACAGGACATCCGACTGGAGACTGAAAACCGCGTCACACCGAAGCGTGGGCATCCGGGCACATCACCGCGCCGGCGGTCGATCAACCGCCGGCGCGGGTTTCTAGGCGAGGAGGCCGGACATCCAGGTCTCGATCTCGTCCGGGTGGCGGGGGAGCGCCCCGGACATCAACCGCGCGCCGTCGGCCGTGATGACCAGGTCGTCCTCGATGCGGACGCCCAGGCCGCGGAACTCCTCGGGCAGCGTGAGGTCGTCGGGCTGGAGGTAGAGGCCGGGCTCGACGGTGAGCACCTGGCCCTCCTCCAGCACGCCGTCCAGGTAGACCTCGGCGCGGGCCCTCGCGCAGTCGTGCACGTCGAGGCCGATCATGTGGCCACTGGCGCACAGCGTGTAGCGGCGGTAGAGGCCCGACTCCAGGAGCGCGTCGGTGGAGCCCTTGAGCAGGCCCCAGTCGCGCAGCCCCTCGCAGATGACGCGCATCGCCGTCAGGTGGAAGTCACGGAAGCGGGCCCCCGGCCTGAGCACGCCGATCGCGGCCGTCTGCGCCTCGTACACCAGCTCGTAGACCTGCCGCTGCACGGCGCCGAACCGTCCCGACATCGGCAGGGTGCGGGTGACGTCGGCCGTGTAGAGCGTGTCGGTCTCCACGCCCGCGTCGAGCAGGAGCAGGTCGCCGGCGCGCAGCCGGCCGTCGTTGCGGATCCAGTGGAGCACGCACGCGTGGGCGCCGGAGGCGACGATGCTCTCGTAGCCGACCGCGTTGCCGTCGAGCCGCGCGCGCAGCCCGAACACGCCCTCCAGGTAGCGCTCGCCGCGCTCGTGACCAAGGGCCCGCGGCAGGGCGCGCACCACGTCCTCGAACCCGAGGGCCGTGGCGTCGACGGCCGCCTGCAGCTCGCCGACCTCCCACTCGTCCTTGATCAGCCGCATCTCCGACAGGAACTGCTCGAACTCGCCGTCGCCCTCGCCGGGCGGCACCGCGGCGTCCACCGACGGGTCCACCCCGCGCAGCACCCGGGCTGGCCCCTTCAGGGCCAGGTCGCGGATGTGCGCGCAGTCGACCTGGTAGAGCTCCGCCGCCTCCGCCAGGGCGGGCCTGCGGCCCACCCAGAACTCGCCGTAGCGGCGGTCGCGGTAGAACTCCTGGCCGTCCTCACGCGGCGAGCGCGGCCTGATGTACAGCCTGGCCTCGCCCGACGGTTCGATCACCAGCACGTCGTCAGGCTCGCCCGCCCCCGTCAGGTACGAGTAGGCGCTGTGCGGGCGGAACCGGTAGTCGGAGTCGTTGCTGCGCAACTTGAGCGTGCCCGACGGGACGATCAGCCGCTCGCCGGGGAACCGCGCCGCCAGCGCGGCCCGGCGCTTGCCCGCCCAGGGCGCGATCGGCAGGGGGAGCACGTCATCACGTCTGCTGTCGGCCCAGTCGGCGCGCATGAACGCGGCCAGCTCGTCGGTGAAGGGGAGGTCGTGACTGCCGGTGTTGAGCTGATCGGTCATCGTCTTCCTGAAGCTGGAGGGTGGGTGTTGTCTAGCCGGGCGAAGCCGTCGTACGGCAAGCAGCCTACGGGAACGCTTGACGCTCTCCTACTGCCGTTGCTTGCCTGGAGGGGGGGCGGGTGGAGGGGCTTAGCCGCCACCTTCCCGGGGTAACTGAGAGCCGAGGTGGTGCAGATGCTCATTGGGACAATCCTGCGCAACAAGGGCAGTCATGTGACGACCGTGGCACCGGAGGCGACGGTCCGCGAGCTGCTCGCCCAGCTCGCCGAGCACAACATCGGAGCCGTCGTCGTCTCCCCCGACGGTGACGCGATCGTCGGGATCGTGTCGGAGCGTGACGTCGTACGACGCCTCCACGACCGGGGCGCCGGCGTGCTCGACGGCCCGGTGTCGGCGATCATGACCTCGGAGGTCCAGACCGTCGGCCCGCGCGACAACGTCGAGGAGCTACGCAAGACCATGACCACTCACCGATTCCGGCACATGCCGGTGGTCGAGGGCGGCCGGCTGGTCGGCATCGTGAGCATCGGCGACGTGGTCAAGAGCGCCATCGAGGAGCTGGAGACGGAGAAGGCGTCGCTGGTCGACTACCTCCACCGTTGACACGGGTGGGACGCTGGTCACCGTGATGTACGGACCCCCGCCCGAGCTCCCCCGGGCGACCAGCAGTCCGACGATCATCCTGCTGGTCTCCGGGCTGGCAGGGGTGCTGGGGTTCCTCATCGGCTTCTTCGCGGGCCTCGGCACCGGAGAGACGTCCGCCGCGCCCGCGCCCCGGGTCACGGTGACGGTCGAGCAGCCGGTCGGGCCCGAAGGCTCCCAGCCGCCGGCCACCGCCGCGAACGACCCGCCCGCGACCGGTTCGCCCGCGACCGGCCCGCCCGCGACCGAGCAGCCCGCCACCGATCAGCCTGAAACCGGCGCGCCGGGCAGCACGGCTCCGGGCGGCACGCCTCCGGCGAGCACGGATCCGACCGGTGCGCCCGCCGGCGCGACGGCGGCCAACCGCACCCTGGTGGTCGGGGTCGACATCCAGCCCGGCACCTACCGCACGACCGGACCCGCGCCCGGGCAGCCGGTCTGCTATTGGGCCCGGCTCAAGAGCACCACCGCGCGGCCCGCCGACATCATCGCGGCCGACATGCCCGTCGGCGCGGCCACCGTCACCATCGCGCCCACCGACAAGGCGTTCCAGACCGGCGGCTGCGCCGAGTGGATCAGGGCCTGACATGTTGGCAGCGCGCCCGCCCGCGTAGGAGGATTCTCCCAGGCCACCTCACTCAGGAGGAACAGATGTCGGTGTTGCGGAGCTTCGTGGACAGTGTGCGGAACGGCTCGATCGAGGTGATCGATCTCACCGCGCCCCTGACGCCGGAGACGCCGATCCTCCAGCTGCCCGAGCCGTTCGGCAACACGATCCCGTTCCGGCTGGAGGAGATCAGCCGCTACGACGACCGGGGCCCGGCCTGGTACTGGAACGACATCCACACCGGCGAGCACAGCGGCACCCACTTCGACGCGCCGATCCACTGGGTGACGGCCCGCGACGGCGAGGACGTCTCGCAGGTGCCGGTCAGCAGCCTGCTCGCCCCCGCCGTGGTGCTCGACTTCACGGCCGAGGCCGGCAAGGACCCCGACTTCCTGCTCCAGATCGATCACGTCAAGGAGTGGGAGCGGGCCAACGGGCCGCTGCCCGAGGGCGGCTGGCTGCTCTACCGCACCGGCTGGGACACCCGCTCCGGTGACCAGGCGGCGTTCCTCAACGCCGACGAGAACGGCCCGCACACCCCGGGCATCTCGGTCGAGTGCGCGCGCTGGCTGGCGGAGCAGACGCCCATCCTCGGGCTGGGCGTCGAGACCGTCGGCACCGACGCGGGCGCCGCCCACTCCTTCGACCCCGCCTTCCCCTGCCACTCCTTCCTGCTGGGCGCCGGCAAGTACGGCTTGACCCAGCTGCGCAACCTCGACCGGCTGCCGGTGACCGGCGCGGTGGTGGTCGCCCCGCCGCTGCCCATCGTGGGCGGGTCGGGCAGCCCGGTCCGCGTGCTGGCCCTGGTGGAGCGGAGCTCGGAGTGAGCCGCGCCGGCGGCCGGGGGCGGGAGCGGTGACCGTCGCTGAGGCCGTCGGGCGGGCGCTCGCCTCGCTCGGCGTGCGGGCCGCGTTCGGCGTGGTGGGCAGCGGCAACTTCCACGTCACCAACAGCCTCGTCGAGCACGGCGTGCGTTTCGTCGCCGCGCGGCACGAGGGCGGCGCGGCCACCATGGCCGACGCCTACGCCCGGATGAGCGGCACGGTCGCGGTGCTGTCCGTGCACCAGGGGCCCGGCCTGACCAACGCGATGACCGGCATCGCCGAGGCGGCCAAGAGCCGCACACCGATGGTGGTGCTCGCCGGCGAGGCCACGGACGTCCGCTCCAACTTCCACATCGACCAGGACTCCATGGCCCGCGCGGTGGGCGCGGTCCCGATGCGTGTCACGGCCGCCGGCGAGGCGGTCGAGGAGACCGTGGCGGCCTTCCGCACGGCCTGGCACGACCGGCGCACCGTGCTCCTCAACCTGCCGCTCGACGTGCAGGCCGACATCGCGCCCTGGGGCGGGCGGCTCGGCGAGTTCCTCGACCAGATCATCGCCGGCCAGCGCGCGGCCGCCGCCGCGCACACCCCACCCGTCCCGGCCCCCTCGCCGCCCGCCCCGGATTCGGGGGCACAACCGCGGGGCGCGCGGCCGGTCGGCGACGTCGCCGATCTGGCGCGCCTGCTGGCCGGCTCGCGCAGGCCGGTGTTCATCGCGGGCCGAGGCGCCCGGCACGCCCGGCACGAGCTGGAGGAGCTGGCCGACCTGGCCGGAGCCCTGCTGGCCACCTCCGCCGTGGCCAGGGGCCTGTTCCGGGGCAGCCCGTGGGACCTCGACGTGAGCGGCGGGTTCGCCACGCCGCTGGCGGCCGAGCTGATCCGCGACGCCGACCTGGTCGTCGGCTGGGGCTGCGCGCTCAACATGTGGACCACCCGCCACGGCCACCTGATCGGCGAGCACGCCACGCTGGTCCAGGTCGACGTGGACGCGAACGCGATCGGCGCCCACCGGGCCGTCCGGCTCGGCCTGGTCGGCGACACGGCCGCCACCGCGCAGGCCGTTTCCGCGGCCTTCGCCGACATCGACGCTGCCGCCGCCGAGGCCGCCGCCGAGGCCGCCGCCGAGGTCGCCGCCGAGGTCGCCGCTGACGCCGCCGACGCCGAGGCCGCCGCTGACGCCGGTGCCGGTGCCGGTGCCGATGCCGCCGCGACTGCCGGCGTTGATGCCGAGGCCGCCGTGACCGCCGGCGTCGCGGGCCGGCGCTACCGTACGCCCGAGCTCATGCGGCGCATCCAGGCCGAGGGCCGGTGGCGGGCCGTGCCCTACGACGACGAGAGCGGCGACGGCCGGATCGATCCGCGGACGCTCACGATCGGCCTGGACGACCTGCTGCCCGCCGAGCGGATCGTGGCCGTCGACTCGGGCAACTTCATGGGCTACCCGTCGATGCTGCTGGACGTTCCCGACGAGTACGGGTTCTGCTTCACACAGGCGTTCCAGTCGATCGGGCTCGGCCTGGCCACCGCGATCGGCGCCGCGCTCGCCCGCCCCGACCGGCTGCCGGTGGCCGCACTGGGAGACGGCGGGGCGCTGATGGGCGTCGCCGAGCTCGACACCGTCGCCCGGCTCGGCCTGCCGATGGTGGTCGTGGTCTACGACGACGACGGCTACGGCGCGGAGGTGCACCACTTCGGGCCGCACGGCCATCCTCTCGACCTGGTGCGGTTCCCGACGGCCGACCTCGCCGCGATCGCCAGGGGCTACGGCTTCGACGCCGTGACGGTGACGGAGCGCGGCGACCTGAGCGGGGTGGCCGAGTGGCTGAAGGGTCCCCGCGACCGGCCGCTGCTCGTCCATGCCAAGGTCACCCGGGAGCACCCGTCATGGTGGCTGGAGGAGGCGTTCAAGGGCCACTGACCTTCCGATACGTCCACGCGTCCGCCGCGGCGGCGAGCACGTCGGCCAGTGGCGCGCCCGCCGCGGCCGACACCGCCGCCGCGATCGCGCCCTCCACGAACGGCACGTCGGCCAGCTCCACCCGCCCCGGCTCGGCCAGCAGGCGGGCCGTCAGCACCGAGCTGCCCAGGTCGGGGATGAGCACCAGGCCGTCGCCCTGGTCGACCGACGCGAGCGCCCGCTCGATGAGGTCGACGCTGGTGCCGAGCCCACCGTCCTCGGTGCCGCCCGCGGCGGCCACGGGCGCCTCGGCCCCGGCGATGCCCCTGGCCAGCGCGGCCGTCTCCGCCGCCAGCCCGGCGCTGTGCGCGACCAGGACGATCCCGACCATCAGCCCCCTGCCCCATCCGCGCCGTCCGCCACGTCGTCCGTCATGCCGTCCGGCATGCCGCCCGCCACCGTCACCAGTGACGCGACGATGAGCGCCGAGGAGGCGGCGCCGGGGTCCTCGTGCCCGACGCTGCGCTCTCCCAGATAGCTGGCCCGGCCCTTGCGGGCGCGCATCGGGATGGTGGCCTGTGTTCCCTCCTCGGCCGCGCGCGCCGCCCGCTCGAACGCCTCGCGCGGCTCCAGACCCTCGTGTACGGCCTGTGCCAGCGCCCGTGACGCGGGCACCAGCGCGTCGAGCATGGTCTTGTCACCCGGGGCGGCCTTGCCCAGCCGCTCGACCGCGACGACTCCGGCCTCGAACGCCCCGGCGAACCGGGCCAGTGTCACCGGCTCCTCCAGCGCCTTGCCCATCTGCCGGAACGCCGAGCCGTACAGCGGGCCCGAGGCGCCGCCGACGCGGCGGATCAGCGTCGTGCCCGCGGACACCAGCACCTGCACCGGCGAGGCCGGCGGCCAGTCGGCCAGCGCCTTGCGCACCTCGGTGAACCCGCGGTCGAGATTGACGCCGTGGTCGGCGTCGCCGATCGCCGCGTCGAGTCGCGTCAGGTCCTCGCGCCGCAGCCGGATCACCTTGGCCGCGTCCTCGAACCAGGCGACGAAGAAGGCGGTGTCCAAGACGGTGTCCATCACGGGTCCATCACAGGGTCCATCACAGGGGCCATCCCCATCGGAGTCCATCATCGTCCCCATCGGAGTCCCGGCGTCTCGACCGGCGCGTCCCACAGGCGCGTCAGCTCGTCGTCCAGGCGGCAGACCGTGACGGAGAAGCCCTGCATGTCGAGGCTCGTCACGTAGTTGCCGACCAGCGACCGCGCGACCCGCGCCCCCTTGCCCCTGACGAACGCCTCCACCTCGGCGAACACGACGTACAGCTCGAGCAGCGGGGTGCCGCCCATGCCGTTGACCATGACGAGCAGCTCGCCCCGCAACGGCAGGTCGCCGTGCACGGCCTCCATGGCCAGCCCGGCCAGCTCGCGCGCCGGAGCCATCGGCGCCCGGTTGCGGCCCGGCTCGCCGTGGATGCCGATGCCCAGCTCCACCCGGTCGTCCGGCAGGTCGAAGGTCGGCTCGCCCGCCGCGGGCGTCGTACAGGAGGTGAGCGCGATGCCGAACGAGCGGCTGCGCTCGTCCACCTCGCCGGCCACCCGCACCACCTCGGCCAGCGGCGCGCCCTCCTCGGCCAGCGCGCCCGCGATCTTCTCGACGAACAGCGTCGCGCCGGTGCCGCGGCGGCCCGCCGTGTAGAGCGAGTCCTGGACCGCCACGTCGTCGTCGACGAGCACGCTCGCCACTTCGACGTCGTCGCACAGCTCTGCGGCCATCTCGAAGTTCAGCACGTCGCCGGTGTAGTTCTTGACGATGTGCAGCACACCCGCGCCGCCGTCGACGGCCCGGGTGGCCTCGATGATCTGGTCGGGGACGGGCGAGGTGAAGATCTCACCCGGGCAGGCCGCGTCGAGCATGCCGTAGCCGACGAAACCGGCGTGCAGCGGCTCGTGCCCCGAGCCGCCGCCGGAGACCAGCCCGACCTTCCCCGCACGCGGCCCCGACGCGCGGTAGACCACCTGGCCGAGCACCCGCAGCGATGGATGGGCCGCCGCCAGGCCGTTGAGCGCGTCGCCTACCACGGAGTCCGCCGAGTTGATGAGCTTCTTCATGCTGGGAAGATGTGCCCGTTTCGGCCGCAGGGCAAGCGCCACTTCCGGTGACCATGGCCCGGTGGTCCACCGGGCCGCCTGGAGGCCGTGGCGCGCACGCCGTCGGGACCGGTCACGGGGACGCGCGGGGCGTGGTCTGGCTGCCCACTACGGTAAAACCTAGGCTACCGTCTGCTCATGGCTGAGATCGTGTACCCGCCGGTGATCGCCGCCGCGCGGACCCTCTTTCGCGTGCTCGACTACCGTTTCCACCTCGAAGGGACCGAGCACGTTCCGCGTACCGGAGGAGCGGTGCTGGTGAGCAACCACATCAGCTACCTCGACTTCATCTTCGCCGGGTTCGCCGCGCTGCCGTCCAAGCGGCTGGTGCGGTTCATGGCCAAGCAGGACGTGTTCGAGCACCGCATTTCCGGGCCGCTGATGCGTGGCATGCACCACATCCCCGTCGACCGCGGCGCCGGCGCCGGCTCCTACGCGACGGCGCTGCGGATGCTGAAGGCCGGCGAGGTGGTGGGCGTGTTCGCCGAGGCGACGATCAGCCGGTCCTTCACGGTCAAAGAGATCAAGAGCGGCGCCATCCGGATGGCGCAGGCCACCAAGACGCCCGTCATCCCGGTGGCGCTGTGGGGCAGCCAGCGGCTGTGGACCAAAGGGCGGCCCAAGGCGCTGACGCAGCGCCACGTGCCCATCACGATCGTGGTCGGCGAGCCCATGCACCCCAAGCGCGGCGAGGACGTCGACAAGCACACGACCGACCTGCACGAGCGGCTGACGGCGCTGGTGGACCGGGCGCAGCGCACCTACCCGGAGATCCCGCGGGGCGTCTGGTGGCAGCCCGCGCACCTCGGCGGCACCGCGCCGACGCCGGAGGAGGCCGCCGCGATGGACGCCGCCGAGGCCGAGGCACGGGCCAGGAAGCGCTAGATCGCCGCCTGATAGCTGCTGGCGCGCATCCCGGCGAGCAGCCCGGCCGTCTGCTCGTGGGTGAAGCGGCGCACCGGGTCGTGGTGCAGCAGCCCCTCGATCAGCGGCCGCATCACTCCGGCCCGGCGCGGCGGCGGGAAACCACCGCTGCGCGCCATGCCGAGCACGGTCGCCGCGTCCTGGCCCGGGTAGGGCGGCTGGCCTTCGATGGCGCTGTAGAGGGTGGCGCCGAACGACCACATGTCGGCCTCCTTGCTGGCCGGCCCTCCGTGCAGGCGCTCGGGCGCCATGAACGCGGGTGTGCCGCGCAGCCTGCGGGAGGTGGTCATCCGGATGTCGCCCTCGGCCGTGGCGATGCCGAAGTCGGTCAGCACCACGCGGTCGCCGGTGAGCATGACGTTGGCCGGTTTCACGTCACGGTGGAGCACCCCGGCCTGGTGAGCGGTGCGCAGCGCGGCGAGCAGGTGCTGGCCGATCGCGGCCACCGACTGCGCGGGCAGCGTGCCGACCTGGGAAAGCAGCTGGTGCAGGGAGAGCCCGTCGAGGTACTCCATCACGATCCAGAGCTTCCCGCCCTTCTCGATGAGGTCGTGCACCGTGACGATGTTGGGGTGCGTGAGCCCGGCCGCCATCCGGGCCTCACGGAGCACCCGGCGGCGCACCATCTCGGCCTCACCGACCAGAGTCAGCTCCTTCAGCGCCACATCACGATGCAGCAACTGGTCGAAGGCTCGCCAGACGACGCCCATACCCCCACGACCGGCCTCCTCATTGAGAAGGTACCGTCCGCCGATCTCCCGCATGCCATCCCCTCGTCGCTCGGGGTAATCATGACATCTCACCACAAGACATAGTGTGCCTAACGTGATCTGGATGTGCCGGGAACCAAAGGATCGCTGGTCAGAGGTACCGAAATTTGATGACGCACGACACGCCACAGGAACGCGATCGAGATGAGGCAGAGGCCCATGGCGCCGAGAAAGACGGCCGGCAGCCCGGCGCTCTCGCCCACCACCCCGCCGAGCGCCGCCCCCACCGGCATCCCGCCCATGCCGATCAGCCGGTAGGCGGAGTTGACCCGGCCCAGCAACTCCGGCGGGATCAGCCGCTGCCGGGTGGAGATGACGAGCACGTTCGACAGGGCGCTGGTGGCACCCCACAGCACGGCGGTCGGGAAAAGCAGCCACCCGGTGGGCAGGAGCACCGGCACGAGATACAGCAGGGAGTTGGTCAGCCACATGCCGATCAGCGTCCGGCCCTCGCCGGCCAGCCGGGTGACGCGCTCCGACACCAGCGACCCGGCCACCGCTCCCGCGGCCATCGCGGTCATCATCAGTCCGTAGCCGCTCGGTTCCAGCCCCATCCGTGACCCGTCGCCGACGACCCAGAGCACGAACACGGCGAAGTAGGCGGCGCTGGCGAGGTTGAGCGTCCCGGCGGTGAAGGCCAGGGTGCGCAGGAACCGGTGCGACCACAGGTAACGCAGCGACTCGGCGATGTCCGCGCCCATCGAGCCCCGTGCCGTCGCGGGCACGGGCCGGAAGCGGCCGCGCATGCCCAGCAGGAGCAGGCCCGCGGCGCCGTACAGGAGGGCGGGGCCGCCGAAGACTGCGGCGGGCAGGAGCATGACCAGCAGGCCGGCCAGCGGCGCGCCGGCGAACTCGTTGCCGATCGTCTGCGCGCCGACCACCCGGCCGTTGGCCGTGGTGAGGTGGTCCGGTGACACGGTCATCGGCAGCACCGACTGGGCGGAGGTGTCCGCGAAGACCTCCGCCACGCAGGCCAGCAGCAGTGCCACCAGCATCAGCCACAGGTTCAGCAGGCCGAGCGCGGCCAGCGCCGCGGCCCCCGCGAGCAGCCCCGCGCGGGCGGTGTTGGCCAGCACGATGATCCGCCTGCGGTCCGCCCGGTCGGCGATCGCGCCCGCGGGCAGCGCCAGCAGCAACCACGGCAGCGTGGCCGCCGCCCCCACCAGTGACACCTCGGTGGGGGAGCGGGTCAGCGTGACGGCCAGCAGCGGCGCCCCGACCTTCAACATGCCGTCCGCCAGGCTGGACAGCGCGGTCGACGACCACAGGAAGGTGAACGACCGCCCGAGATTTCGCATCGCCGCCTCCGATAACATGTAAGGGAAAGTGTGCATAGGTTCCTTTGCAAAGATAGGTGTGCACGCCATGACCGGCAAGAGCTTTTCCGCCCGGACCCTCGACGCCCACGCGCTGAAGTCGTTCGCCCACCCCCTGCGCCTGCGCCTCTACGGGCTGCTCGACGAGCACGGCCCCTCGACGGCCACCCGGCTCGCCGGGCTGGTCGGGCAGAACACCGGGTCCACCAGCTACCACCTGAGGGAGCTGGCCCGGCACGGCATGATCGAGGTGGTGCCGGAGCTGGGGAAGGGCAAGGAGAAGTACTGGCGGATCGTGCCCGGCGGCTTCTCCTACGGCGAGCCGCCGCCCGACGACCCCGAAGCGGCCGACGCCGTCGCGGTCCTGCTCGACGACCTCCTCCGGCAGCGCGCCGCCGAGCTGGCGCGCTGGCGCGAGGAGGAGCCCGGCACGCCCGAGGAATGGGTGCGGGCCAGCGCCTTCGGGCGGCGGTCGATGCGGCTCACTCCGGAGGAGACGACGGAGCTGAAGGAGGAGGTGTTCGAGGTGCTGGAGAGATATCGCCTGCTGGCCGACCGGCGCGACCTGGAGTCGCCGGCCCGGCCCGATCCGTCGCTGGGGCACGTGGTGGTGCACTTCGACGTCTTCCCGGTGGGGGTGCGGGGCTAGGGTCATCCCCAGGCCCCACCCTGACGCGCCGCCGCCCGCCGGACCCTAGTGTCCCTGCTGCCGGCCGACCGGGCGATGGTCGGCGGGGCCGCCGTGCTCGTCTGCCTGACCGGCGTGTTCACCCGTCACGAGCGCAGGCACGGCGAGGGCGGCCACCGCCTGCTGGTCGCCGAGGCCGGGCGGCTGTCGCAGCGGCTGATCCTCGCCGCGACGGCCCTGGGCGCCCCAGGCTGGTGGCGCGGGAGAGCCTGCCCGGTCGTGCGGCTCACCTGCGCGAACGCGTGCGCGAGGGTGCGGATAGCATCCTGGCATGACGGTTCCGAACCGCGGCGACGCGCACGTCCGGGGGGCGCGCGGGAGCCGGCCGACGGCCTGCTTCCGCGAGGTCTCCTCCTGTGGGTCCCGCGGGGTCTTCTCCCGCGCGCTTGGCGCCCGCGAGGAGATCGCGAGGGCGTTCCCACGAGCGTAGGGGGAGACGCGCGATGGCCGACGACGATCCGGCACTGCTGAAGGAGCTGTACGAGCACGCGCCGTGCGGCTACCTGTGCAGCCTGGCGGACGGCACGATCATCACGGTCAACGAGACCTTCCTGACCTGGACCGGTCACCGCAGGGAGGCCCTGCTGCGCGGCGTCCGCTTCCAGGAGCTGCTCACGATCGGCGACCGGATCTTCTATGAGACCCACTACGCCCCGCTCACGCTCCCGCGGGGTGGCGTCAGCGAGATCGCGGTGGATCTGCTGTGCAGCGACCGCGAACGCCTGCCCGTCCTGGTCAGCTCCAGCTTCAACGAGGCCGCCGGTGAGCTGCCCGCGACGATCCGCACCTGCGTGTTCCGCGCCACCCAGCGCCGCGAGTACGAGCTGCTGCGCGCCCGCCAGCGCGCCGAGGAGTCCGAGGCCCGGGTCCGCCTGCTCGCGCGGACCCTGCAGCAGAGCCTGATCCCGCCCGCCCTGCCGCGCATCCCCGGCCTCGACGTGGCCGCCGCCTACCGGCCCGCCGGGCGCGGCGACGAGGTGGGCGGCGACTTCTACGACCTGTTCGAGACGTCTCCCGACGACTGGGGGCTCGTCCTGGGCGACGTCTGCGGCAAGGGCGCGGAGGCCGCCGTGGTGACGAGCCTGGCGCGCCACACCGTGCGGGCGCACGCCGCGGAGGTCAAGGAGCCCGCCGCCGTCCTCCGCGAGCTCAACACCGCCCTGGTACGCCAGCGCGCCGACCGCTTCTGCACCGTGGTCTACACCCGGGTCCACCGTGACCGGCCGGGTGTGTTCAGTCTCACCGTCTCGCTCGGCGGCCATCCCCAGCCGCTACGGGTGCGCGCGAACGGCGAGGTGACCCCGATCGGGTGCCCCGGCACCGTCCTCGGCCTGTTCGACGACGTCACCGTGTGCGACGAGACGGTCGAGCTGGCTCCCGGCGACGCCGTCCTGCTCTTCACCGACGGCGTCACCGAGGCGCGCGACGGCACCGACCTGTTCGACGAGCACCGGCTGACAAGCCTGCTGGCCGGCGCACGCGCCCTCGACGCACAGGGCATCGCCGACCGGATCGTGGAGGCCGTGCTGGCCTTCCAGGACGGCCTGTCCAGCGACGACATCGCCCTGTTCGTGCTCAAGGCGCCGCTCACCGCGCCGGCGGGTGCCGCACGCCCGTGAGCCGTCCATGTGTCGCCCTTGAGCCGCTCGTATGCCGTCCATGAGTTGCTCGTGAGCCGCTCATGAGCCGTCCGGCCGGGAGTCCGGGGAGCCGGCCGGGGTCCCGGGAGGCGGCCGGGGGGTCACGAGGCGGCCGTGTCGAGCCCCCGGCCCGGCGCGGTCTCCGACTGGGTCGCGCGGTAGTGGGACGGCGACACGCCGTAGCGGTCGGCGAACGCCTGGCGCAGGGTCTCCGCGTTGCTGAAGCCGCAACGGGCCGCGATGGCCGCGACCGGCAGGCGGGTGCTGACCAGCAGGTGGGCCGCCGCCTCCGTGCGGGCCTGCCGGACGAAACGGGCCGGGGTGCGGCCGAGGTGCCGCAGGAACAGGCGCGACAGGTGGCGCTCGCTCATCCCCGCCACGGCGGCCAGGGCCGCGCTGCCGAGGTCGGTGGCCAGGTTGCCGGTGATGTGGTCGACGATCCGCCGGACCAGGCCGTCGCCCGGGGGCGGGGCGGCGGTGAACATGCTCATCTGCGCCTGGTTGCCCGGCCGCTGCAGGTAGGTGACGAGTTGCCTGGCCACCTGCCGGGCCAGGTCGGCGCCGTGATCCTCCTCGACGAAGGCCAGGGTGAGATCGAGGGCGCTGGTGACGCCGGCGGCCGTGGCCACCTCGCCGTCCCTGATGAAGATCGGGTCGGGGTCGACGGTGATCGCCGGGTAGCGGGCGGCCAGTTCGGGAGCCCACTGCCAGTGGGTGGTGGCCCGTCGCCCGTCGAGCAGGCCCGCCGCCGCCAGGAGGCTGGCCCCCGTGCACACGGACGCCACGCGACGGCTCTCCTTGGCCAGCCGGCGCACGTGCGCGATGATGCCGCGCTCGGCCGCCGCCGCCCCGTGCCCGAGCCCCCCGCACACGAGGAGCGTGTCCAGCGGCCCGGTGACGCGTTCGAGGGTGTCCTGGGGCTGGATGGTGAATCCGGTGCCCCACGTCACCGCCCGTCCGCCCGGCGTGGCCAGGCGCACCACGTATGGCGGAGTCGCACCCGCCACGTTGGCCACCAACAGCGGCGTGGTGACGCAGGCGAAGTCGAGTAACTCCGCGGCGTCATAGGCGACGACCATGATCCGGCGAGCGTCCATGCTCAGCACCGTATGTCAGAAGGACCGGTACCCCAAGTTTCCGGACACATCTTTTCGCTCTCGTTGGCCCCATGCCACGGTGGCCCAACAGTGGTGGCATGACAACCGAGACAACTCCCCGCGTCGCCGTGAGCGGCGCCCGTATGAGGTTCCTGCGGCACTACGTGGAGATGGTGCTGGCGATGGTCGCCGGGATGCTGCTCTTAGGCCCGATCTGGGACGCCGTGACCGCGGACTCCGCGCTGTTCGCCCGCACCGACGTCGGCGTGCTGGTGATGGCCACGAACATGACGCTCGGCATGTCGATCTGGATGCGCTACCGCGGCCACGGCTGGGCGCCGATCGCCGAGATGGGCGCGGCCATGTACGCGCCGTTCGCCGTCCTGCTGGTGCCGCACTGGCTGGGGGCGCTGTCCGAGCACGGCCTCATGCTGGCCGGGCACGTGCTCATGTTGCCGGCGATGCTCCTGGTGATGTTGTTCCGCCGCGCCGAGTACAGCGCCCCGCACCTGGGCCCCGCGCCCCTGCCCGGCGGCCCGGTCGTCGCGGCGCTGGCCCGCCGGTGGCCGACCTGGCTCGGCCTGCTCATGACCTTCGACCTCTGGATCAACCCCACCGTCCCGCCGACGCCGATCCTGCTGATGCTGCCCGGCGCCTACCTGGTGATCGGCCTGTTCAGGCGCACCCTGCGCGACCGGCGCGTGCTCGCCCTCCAGCTCGCCGGCCTGGCCGGCTACCTCGCCCTGGCGCTGGTCGCCATGTCGGCTGACCCCCGCACCGCCGGCTACCTGATCGCGGCCGGCTGGCTCGCGCACGCCCTGTGGGACCTGGGCCACCACATCGCCGACAGGGTCGTGCCCCGCGGCTACGCCGAATTGTGCATCGCCGTGGACCTGGTCATCGGCCTGACCATCCTCTTCCTCCTGTGACTCCTGTCAGGGCCATGTCGATGCCGGCGGAGACGCCGGCCGCGGTCACCAGCCTGCCGTCGGTGACCACGCGCTCGCTCACCGGCTCGGCGCCGAACACGGCGAGCTGCTCCAGCCAGCCCCAGTGGGTTGTCGCCTTCCGTCCCTTCAGCAGGCCGGCGGCTCCGAGCAGGAGCGAGCCACTGCACACCGAGGTCGTCCATCGGGTCCGCTCGTGGGCCCGGCCGAGCCAGCCGAGCAGGCGCCGGTCGGACAGGGCGCCGGCGGTTCCGGGGCCGCCGGGAACGACGACCATGTCAGGGTGCGGCAGGTCGGCGTAGGAGGCCGTGGCCGTCAGGGTGAGGCCGCCCCGGTCGTCGAGGACCGGGCCGGGCTCGGCGGCGACGAACGTGACGGTGTAGCCGGGGGCGAACGCCAGCACCGGGTAGGGGCCGACCGCGTCGAGCTCATCCCCGTGCGCCGGGCGAGGGCGGGCACGCTCAGGTCGGCGGTCGGGTTGGCGTCGATGAACGCCTGCAGTTCCCTGAGCGGCTCCACACGTTGCCGTCCTCGATGTAGATGGGATCGGCGTCCACGTCGACGTTCGGGTACCGGGCCGCGAGCTCGCCGGCGGCGAGCCAGTGGGTGGTGGCCCGCCGGTGCTCCAGCAGCCCGGCCGCGGCCAGGAGGAAGGCCCCGTTGCAGACGGACGCGACCCGGCGCGCCGAGGGGGCCAGCCGGGCGATTCCCCCGACGAGCGCCGGCTCCTCCAACTGCGCCGGCACCGACAGCCCGCCCACGACCAGGAGGGTGTCGATCGGCCCGCCGATCTCGCCGAGCGTGGCGGTCGCCTCAGCCCATGCTGGTCGTGAGCCTCCGTGGCGTCAACGACACGAAGATTGCAGATTACGCCACGGCCCCGTCAGCGGGCACGGACGCCGGCTCCCTCCGGCTCGCCGGCGCGGTCGACGGAGAGGGCGCGCAGCGGGCAGGCCGCCGCCGCCCGCAGCACGTGCACGCGCTGCTCCTCGCCGACGCTGAGGAGGTACATAAGGGGCGCCTCGCCGCGCATGGTGAAGCCGCGCCGGGTGAACACGTCCGGCGCGAGGAAGGCGCACTGGGCGAATCCCCGGAATCGGTTGAGATCGACCACGAGCTTCATACGCTGCCGCCCCTTCGCCGCCGCTGGGCCGTCGCGTCCTCGGCCGATCTCCAGCGGTCCATCGTGGCCCCCCGAAGGCCGCACGGTTCTGGCTCCGGGATACCCGGCGATCGCGCTGCGAAAACAGACGTGACGTCACGAACGCGCTGATGAGAGGCCGTTTGCAAGGTTTCGTGGCCTCCTGGGAGATTTGCCGGCCTCGGCCACGACGACGTCACCTTCGTCGATGTGCCGATCACCGAGCCGCTCGTGGGCAGGCCCCCGGAGGCGGGCGCGCTTAGCCGCTCGCTGTTCAGCGCCCGCCTCATGCGCCGCCGTCAGGGCCCGGAGCTGCGTGCCCTGCTGAGAGGCGAGGTCGACGCGATCTACGTCTCCACGCAGGGGGCCGAGATCCAGGCGCTGCTCGACGCGCACGTGGCCGACCTCGCGCGGGCGCCCGACCGGCGCGCCCGGATCAACAACCAGGCCCCCGTGGTCTTCACCGTACGAGGAGAACTGCTGGACTCCCGTCCGGACGTGGTGACCCGCTACCTGGAACAGGCGCTGCGCACCGCCCGCTGGGCACGGCGGGAGCCCGTGGAGGCCAGGCGGCTCATCGCACGGGACGCGGGGGTGGCCGAGGAGTGGGTCGACACCGTCTACTCCCCGGACGTGGTCACGGCGCTCGAACCCTCGCTCGACCCCGAACTGGTCACCCTCCTGGAGGACCAGAAGGACTTCCTGCTCAGGTGGGGTTTCATCCCCGAGGACTTCGGTGTCCCCGAGTGGATCGCCCACGAGCCGCTCGCCGAGGCCCTGCGCCGCATCGGCGACGCCACGGCCTGAGGGACCCCGACGCGTGGCGGGCCGCTCCTTCTGTGCGGCCCGCCCGGTTACAGGTGATTTCGACCCCTTTGGGTGGGTACGAGGGTCGGACCGGGCGTCTTGACGGCGCCGGACGCGCTCAGGGGGCGCCATGCATGGCTTCGCACTCACCTACGATCACTTCGACCCGGAGTTCGAGCTCCTGCGCGAGGCGATCACCTCGACGGGCAACGGCTACTTCTGCACCCGGGGGACCGCCGAGTGGGAGGACGTGGACACCGTCCACTACCCCGGCACCTACGCCCACGGCGGGTTCAACCGCGAGACCACGATCTTCGACGGCCACCCGGTGCTGAACGAGGACCTGGTCAACCTGCCCAACTGGCTGGTGCTGAAGCTGCGCATCGAGGGCGGCCCCGCCCTGCGGCTGGCCAACGTCGAGGTGCTCGACTACCGGCACACCTATGACATCCACCTGGCGCTGGTACGGCGCGAGATGCGTTTCCGCGACTCCGCCGGTCGCGTGACGAGCCTGACCAGCCGCCGGTTCGTGAGCATGGCCCACAGCCACCAGGCCTGCATCGAGTGGACGCTGGTCCCCGAGAACTGGTCGGGCCACGTCGAGGTGGTGACCGCGCTCGACGGCCGGATGACCAACCACATCGTCGCCCGCTACCGCGAGCTCGAAGGGCGCCACCTCGACCCCGTGTCGCCACGGACGTTCGGCCCCGAGGTCATCGCGCTCAAGGTGCAGACCCGCCAGTCGAACATCTACATCGCGCAGGCGGCGCGCACGCGGGCGTTCCACGGCGACGAGCCCGCCAAGACCGAACGGCGCCTCCACCAGTTGATGGACTACATCCAGCAGGTGCTCACCTTCGACGTCGAGCGGGGCCGTCCGGCGCGGGTGGAGAAGATGGTCGCGCTGTTCACCTCGCACGACAACGCGATCACCGAACCGCTGACCGCCGCCGGCCGGCACGTGCTGCGATACCCCGACTTCGCCGGGGCCCTGGAGGAGCACGAGCTGGCCTGGACCGAGCTGTGGGACGGCTGCGACGTCCAGCTGCCCCGGGAGCCCCGCGCGCAGCTGCTGCTGCGCCTGCACATCGCCCACGTCCTGCAGGTCTGCTCCCGGCACACCGCCCGGCACGACGCCGGGGTGCCGGCCCGCGGCCTCAACGGCGAGGCCTACCGCGGGCACGTCTTCTGGGACGAGCTCTACGTCTACCCCTTCCTCAACCTGCGCCTGCCCGAGATCACCCGAGCCCTTCTCCTCTACAGGTACCGGCGGCTGACCGAGGCGCAGGCGGCCGCCCTCGAAGCGGGATACAGGGGCGCCATGTTCCCCTGGCAGAGCGGCAGCGACGGCACGGAGGAGACCCAGCGGGTCCATCTCAACCCGCTGTCCGGGGAGTGGGAGCCCGACCTCAGCCGCAACCAGCGCCACGTCAACTCGGCCATCTTCTACAACGTCTGGCGCTACTTCCAGGCGACCGACGACCTCGAGTTCCTGCGTGACTACGGCGCCGAGCTGATGCTGGAGATCGCCCGCTTCTGGGCGTCGATCGCCCACTACAACCCGGACCGGCAGCGGTACGAGATCCACGGGGTGATGGGGCCCGACGAGTTCCACGAGCGCTACCCGGGAGCCGAGGAGGCCGGTCTGCGGAACAACGCCTACACCAACGCCATGGCCGCCTGGATCACCGCGACCGCCCCGCTGGTGCTCGACCTGCTCCCGCCCAGCCGGTCCGCCATGCTGCGCCGGCACCTCGAGGTGACCGACGAGGAGCTGAACGCCTGGAAGGACATGAGCCGCCGGATGTACATCCCGTTCCACGACGGCGTCGTCAGCCAGTTCGAGGGCTACGCCGAGCTGGAGGAGCTCGACTGGGACCACTACCGCGCCGCGTACCACAACATCCAGCGCATGGACCGGATCCTCAAGGCCGAGGGCAAGGACCCCAACCGCTACAAGGTGGCCAAGCAGGCCGACGCGGTGATGCTGTTCTTCCTGTTCGACTCCGGCGAGCTGCGGACGCTGTTCGAACGGCTCGGCTACGACTACGACGACGACCTGGCGCGGCGCACCATCGAGTACTACGACCAGCGCACCTCCCACGGCTCGACGCTCAGTTTCGTCACCTACGCCGGCGTGCTGACCGGCATCGACCCGCCGAGCTCGTGGGACCGCTTCATGGTGGCGCTGGAGAGCGACGTGAGCGACGTCCAGGGCGGGACGACCAAGGAGGGCATCCACATGGGCGTCATGTCCGGCACCCTGGACCTCCTGCAGCGGGGCTTCGTCGGCACCAGCGTCACCGGCGACGTGCTGCGCCTGGCGCCGCGGCTGCTCGACCGGCTCGACGGCGTCGCGTTCTCGATGCGGTTCAGGGGGACGTCGATACGGGTGGGCATCGAGGGGGACAAGCTGACGTTGCTCGCCCAGACCGAGGGCTTCCGCGGCCCGCTGAGGGTCGGCGTCGGCGACGAGGTCCGCGAGCTGAGCCCGGGCGGCACGTGCGTCTTCACCCTTCCCCCGCAGGCGTCTTCGGCGCACCAGTGATCCGTGAGCGATGGCAGGGGGCCACCATGCCCACAGGGGGATTCGAAGGGGCGATCTTCGACGTCGACGGCGTCCTCGTCGACTCGCCGCACGAAATGGCGTGGAAGGAGGCGCTGCGCGAGCTGATGGAGGGCCCCTGGGCCGATGTCCGTGACCAGAGCGAATGGTCGGACGACCGGTTCACCCCGGAGGTCTACCAGCGGGTCATGTCGGGCAAGCCGCGGATGAGCGGCGCCCTGGCGGGGCTCGAACACTTCAAGGTCCCCGACGCCGAGGCCCGGATCGAGACCTACGCGGCGCTCAAGCAGGAGCTGCTGATCCGGCTCATCGAGGCCGAGCGGTTCAAGGCCTATCCCGACGCGCTGCGCTTCGTCCTCGCCGTCCGGGACGCGGGCATCCCCACGGCGGCGGCCTCGTCGTCCAAGAACGCCGGCCTCTTCCTGCGGCAGATCCGGCTCGACACGTTCGCCGAGGAGGAGGGCCTGGCCTACGACTTCGTCCGGCCGGGCCTGACCCTGCTCGACTTCTTCGACGCCGACATGTCCGGGCGCGACGTGGCGCACGGCAAACCGGATCCGGAGATCTTCCTGAACGCGGCCGCCGCGCTCTCCGCCGGCCCCGGGCAGTGCTTCGTGGTCGAGGACGCGGTCAGCGGGATCCAAGCCGCCAAGGCCGGCGGGATGGCCGCGCTGGGGGTCGCCCGCGCGGACGACGCGCACCTGCTGACCGCCGCGAACGCCGACCTCGTCGTCACCACCCTGGACGAGGTCGAGGTGCCCGCCCTGTCCGGACACCGCCTCGCCAGACGCCGGCCGTGACCGCCACCCGGACCGCGCCCGTGACGAGCGACGCCCGGGTCCCGCATGCGAGACCCGGGCGTCGTCAGCCGTCACGAGTTGAGCCGAGAGGCTGCTGCCGACGGCCTGCGAAAGGTCAGCCCATGTGCGGGTAGCGGTGGTCGGTCGGGGGCACGAACGTCTCCTTGATGGTGCGGGCGTTCACCCAGCGGATCAGGTTGAAGATCGAGCCCGCCTTGTCGTTGGTGCCCGAGGCGCGGGCCCCGCCGAACGGCTGCTGGCCGACGACCGCGCCGGTCGGCTTGTCGTTGACGTAGAAGTTGCCCGCCGCGAAGCGGAGCCGCTCCGAGGCCGAGGCGATCGCGTAGCGGTCCTGGGCGATGACCGAGCCGGTCAGTGCGTACGGCGAGACGCTCTCCATCTGGTCGAGCACCGCGTCGAAGTCGGCGTCGTCGTAGACGTGCACGCCCAGGAGCGGGCCGAAGTACTCCTTGACGAAGATCTCGTCCGTGGGGTCGGCGCACTCCATGATGGTCGGCTTCACGAAATATCCGGTGGAGTCGTCGTACGAGCCGGTGATCAGCTCGATGCCGGAGGTCCCGCGAGCCCGGTCGATGGCGGCCTTGTGCTTGGCGAAGGCCCGCTCGTCGATGACGGCGCCCATGAACGTCGACAGGTCGGCCGCCACGTCGCCCACGGTCAGCGACTCGGCCACGCCCACGAGGTCGTCGCGCATCCGCGTCCAGAGCGAGCGCGGCACGTACGCCCGCGACGCGGCCGAGCACTTCTGCCCCTGGTACTCGAACGCGCCCCTGACCAGCGCGGTCGTCAGCACGCCCGGGTCGGCCGACGGGTGCGCGAGCACGAAGTCCTTGCCGCCGGTCTCGCCGACGAGCCGCGGGTAGCCGTGGTAGGAGGCGATGTTCGCGCCGACCGTGCTCCACAGGTGCTGGAAGGTCGTGGTCGAGCCGGTGAAGTGGATGCCCGCCAGGGCCGGGTGGGTCAGGGCGACCTCGGAGACCGCCTGGCCGTTGCCGGTGACCATGTTGATCACCCCGGGCGGCAGGCCCGCCGCCTCCAGCAGCCGCATGGTGAAGTGCGCGGCGAACTGCTGGGTAGGCGAAGGCTTCCAGATGACGACATTCCCCATAAGAGCGGCGGATGTCGGCAAATTTCCGGCAATGGCGGTGAAGTTGAACGGCGTGATCGCCAGCACGAACCCCTCGAGCGGCCGGTACTCCATCCGGTTCCACACCCCGGGCGACGACACCGGCTGCTCGGCGTAGAGCTGACGGGCGTAGGCCACGTTGAACCGCAGGAAGTCGATCAGCTCGCAGGCCGCGTCGATCTCCGCCTGCTGAGCCGACTTCGACTGCCCCAGCACGGTGGCCGCGTTCAGCGTCGCCCGCCACGGACCGGACAGCAGGTCGGCCGCCTTGAGGAAGATCGCCGCCCGCTCGTCGAAGGAGAGCGCGCGCCAGTCGGCCGCGGCCCCCAGCGCGCTGGAGATGGCGTCACGCACGTCCTGAGCCGTGGCGTCGTTGGCACGTCCCAGGACGGCGGTCTTGTTGTGCGGCTGCACCACGTCGATCGGCGCGCCCTCGCCGAGCCGCTGCTCACCGCCGATCGTCATGGTCAGGTCGATCGACGACCCGGCCAGCTCCTTGATCCGGGCCTCCAGCGAAGCCCGCTCGGCGCTCCCGGGCGCGTAGCCGTAGACCCGCTCGTTCGCGGGCACGGGCACGTTGCTGATGGCGTCCATTTCACTTACCCCCAAGGGCACGAAGGAAGAAGGCGATGTTGGCGGGGCGCTCGGCCAGACGGCGCATGAAGTAGCCGTACCAGTCATGGCCGTAGGGGACGTAGACGCGGACCGTGTGGCCGGCCCCCGCCAGGGCCTCCTGCCGGTCGGTGCGGATCCCGTACAGCATCTGGTATTCGTGGCCGCCGACCGTCCGGCCGAACCGGTCGGCGAGCAACTCCGCGATGGAGATGATCCTGTCGTCGTGCGTCGCCACCATGGGATACCCCTTCCCCGACATGAGGATCCGCAGGCACCGCACGTAGGCTTTGTCGACTTCGGCCTTGCTCTGGTGGGCGACCGAGGCGGGCTCCCGATAGGCGCCCTTGACCAGCCGCACCCTGCTGCCGGCGGTGGACAGCTCGCGGCAGTCGTCCTCGCTGCGGAACAGGTAGGCCTGGATGGCCACGCCGGTCGACGGATGGTCGGCGCGCAGCTCGCGCAGGATCCGGAGCGTCGAGTCGACGGTGGTGTGGTCCTCCATGTCGAGCGTGACGGCCGAGCCGCCGGCCGCGGCGGCGGCGCAGATCCGCCGCGCGTGCTCGAGCGCCTTCCCCTCGTCGAACGCCTGCCCGACGGCCGACAGCTTCACCGACACCTCGGCGGCGTCGCCGAGGTTCAGCGGCCGCAGCGCCTCCAGCAGGGTGACGTACGCCTCCGCGGTCGCCTCCGCGGCGCCCGCGTCGAGGGTCTCCTCGCCGAGATGGTCCACGGTCACGGCCAGCTTCGCCTCGCTGAGCCGGGCGACGGCGTCGCGGGCGTCCTGGACGCTCTCACCGGCCACGAACCGGTCGACGACCTTGCGCGTGAGCGGGAATCCGGACACGGAACGTCGCACCAGACCGCTCCGGGAGGCGGCAAGGAGTAGATGACCGAGCATGCGACCAGCCTAAAACCGCAGCTCACACGGCGGCCATCGACGGGCGTAACGTCCGGTGTGGCAGGCTGTCATACACATGGACAATTCGGCTGATCTGCAGGACACCGTCGACGAGATCGCCCGCCTGCTGGGGGCGTCCGCGACGCTGGAGGACCGCTCGTTCCGCCTGCTCGCGTACGGAGCGCAGCACGGTGACATCGACACCGTGCGCCAGGAGTCGATCCTGCGCAGGCGCGCCACCCCCGAGGTCCGCGACTACTTCGAGCGCTACGGCATCGCCAGGGCCGGCACCCCCGTCCGCATCCCCGCCGACGCCGGTCTCAAGGTGCTGGCCCGGGTCTGCTGGCCGCTGCGTTCCCGTGACGTGACCTACGGCTACCTGTGGCTGCTCGACTCGGGCAGCCTCACCGACGAGGCGCTGCGCCCCGTGGAGCCGCTCGTCGCCAGGGCCGCCGCCGCGCTCGCCCAGGAGGCCCGCAGCCGCCAGGACCTCAGCCGGGGGCTGCGCGCCCTGCTCTCCGCCGACCCCGACGAGCGGGCCGGCTCCGCGATCGAGATCGAGGGGCCCGTCACGGCGATCGCCGTGTGCGAGCCGGAGGAGCGCGTCGCCGCCCTGTGGACCCTGCCGCGCGGCGTGCTCGCCCACGCCGGCTCGCCGGTGGCGCTGCTCGTCCCCGCGCGCCTGGCCGGCGAGGTCGCCCAGACCCTGCGGAGCGCGTACGGCACCGCGGCCGGCATCGGCGCGCCCAGGGACGACCCGGCCGACGCCTGGCAGAGCTGGCGGGAGGCTCGCCAGGCCCTGCGCGTGGCCGAGCACTTCCCCCGGTTCGCCGCCGTGGCGTGGTGGGAGGACCTCGGGGTCCACCGGCTGCTGGCCAAGCTCGGCCAGGCCGACCTGCGGGAGCTGGCCGCCGAGGTCGCGGCGCTCGACCCCGAGCTGGCCCACACCGTCGAGACCTACCTCGACCTCGGCGGCCACGCCCAGAAGACCGCCGCCGAGCTCGGCATCCACCGCCAGACGCTCTACTACCGCCTCGGCAAGGCCGAACGCCTGCTGGGCCGCGACCTGTCCGACGGCGACGACCGGCTGACCGTCCACCTGGGCCTCAAGGCGGCCCGCCTGCGCCCCCGCGACGGCGGGGGAGCGGTGCGGCCGTTCCCGGCGGGGTAGCCGGGTCAGGTGGGAGGACAGGGTCAGGCGGGGGGAATGGTCAGGCGGGGGAATGGTCAGGCGGGGGAATGGTCAGGCGAGCGACGCGGCGGGGCGTCAGGCGCAGGCGGCCTCGTACACGCGGACGAGTTCCTGGCTGACGCGCTCCCACGAGTAACGGGAGCGGGCGCGGTCCGCGCCGGCGTAGCCGAGGGCGGTCCGCAGCGTCGGGTCGGTCAGCAGCTCGCGGGCCAGCCGGGCGGTGCGGGCGGGCCGGTCCGGCGGCACCAGCAGGCCGGTCACGCCGTCGATGACGGAGTCGAGGTGCGCGCCGACGGCCGAGGCGATCACCGGCACGCCGCAGGCCATCGCCTCCAGCGCGACGATGCCGGTCGAGGCCTCGCGCGGCACCGACACCACCGCGTCGGCGCTGCGCATCAGCTTCGGCACCGCGGTGCGCTTGACCTGCCCGAGCAGGGTCACCCGGTCGGCCACGCCGAGCTGCTCGGCCAGGGCGCGCAGGCGGCGTACCTCTCTGTCGTCGTCGAGCAGGTCGGGGTCGGGGCCGCCCGCCACCACGAGTTCGACGTCCGTCAGCCCCTGCAGCGCGCGGACGATCGTGTGCGCGCCGCGGTCCGGCGACAGGGGACCCACGTGCAGCAGCCGCTTGCGGGAACCGCGCGAGGCGGCGGCGCCCTGGCGGTGGAAGCGCTCGGTGTCGATGCCGTAGGGGACGATGGCGATGTTGCTGCGCGGGACGCCGAGCCTGATCAGCGCCGACTCCTCGTCACCCGACCCGGCGATGACGGCGTCGGCCCTGCGGCCGAGCGCCCGCTCCAGCTTCAGGTGGGTGGGGTCCACGGTGTGGAAGGTCTGCGTCACGGGCACGTCCAGCCCCTTGGCGCCGGCGACCGCGGCGAGCCCCCCGGTCCAGGAGTAGGCGTGGATCACGTCCGGCCGGTCCTGGTTCCACCGCTTCATCAGGTGGTTGCCGACGTCGTTGAGGTAGGGGACGACGTCGTCGGGGGTGAGGCTCTGAGCCGGGCCCACGTCGATGTGCTCCACCATGACCCCCGGGGCCACCCGCGTCCTGGACTTGCCCTCGGCGCTGTCACGGCGGGAGTAGATGGTGACGTGGTGGTCTCGCCCCAGTTCGCGCGCTATGGCGTGCAGGTGGTGGCGCTTGTTGCCGGACACGGAAGCGACGATCGCGATATTCATGGCACACCTCAGCGTGAAAAAAGCTTTCAAGGTGTGCCTGCGTCTTAGGCACGTCTATCTGCTTTCAAGACTTTACCCAAGAACCGCTGAGTCGCAAACCCCCACAGATCAGACTTCTGGGTCACACGCCTCGGAGGGCGAGGATGACGATCTCGTCCCACACCTGCCCGCCGGAGAAGGCGTGCCGGTCGGCCTCGATCGCCTTGACCACCGTGGCGGGCGCCTGACCAGTGCATCTGCCCAGCACGTCGGCCAGCCGCTCCTCGCCGTAGGTCTCGCCCGTCTCGTTTCTGGAGGAGATCAAACCCTCGGAGTAGAGGACCAGGGTCTCGCCCACACCGACGGTGAGATCCTCCACCCCGGTCTCCGCCTCGGGCGAGATGCCCAGCGGCACCCCGCCGCCCGTGGCGAAGCGCACGCCCCCGTCGGGATGCAGCAGCGCCGCCGGATGGTGCCCCGCCGACGACAGACGGATCTTGCGCCCCTGTACGAACCCCGTGACCGCCATCACGAACATGCCGGTGCCCTGCTTGACCAGGGCCTCGTTGACCTTGCGCACCACGACGTCGGGGTCGGAGTCCCAGGCGCTGAGCACCCGCAGGCCGCCCCGCACCATCGCGCTGACCGACGCCGCCTCCTCACCCTTGCCCGCGGCGCCGCCCAGGGCGAATCCCCAGCCGCCCGTGACGGGGAACACGTCGTAGAACTCGGCGCCCACCGACGCGCCGGGATTGTAGATCGCGCTCGCCTCGTAGCCGGGCACGTCCGGCAGGTTGCGCGGCGCGACGCTCGCCGTCAGCGCCTCCGCCGCCCGCGACCGGCTCTGGAAGCTGCTCTGCGCGCGCACCGCCAGCCCGAGCTGGAGCCCGACCTCCTGGACGACGCCCAGGTCGGCCAGCGTGAACGGCGCCCGGTCGCCCGCCCTGATCAGCGTCAGCGCGCCGTCGGTCGCGCCGATCGGCACGCACAGCAGCGAGCCGGCCCCCATCGCGGTCAGCAGCGGCCCGTCGGCGCAGAACCCGAGAATCGTCTCGTCGTCGATCATCTCGTGCACCACGCCGGAACCACGCTCCAGCACCTGGGCCACCACCTGGCTCGCCGCCGGGTCGGCGTCCTCCACCTGCCGCACCAGGCCGCCCAGCGGGTGGTTCTTGGGCGCGACCACGATCGCGCGGCGCGGCAGCCCCTCGCGCACCATGTCCGCGATCACCCAGTCGGCCCAGTCGGCCGCCAGCAGCCGCGTCGCCCTGGCCAGCGCGATCGGCTGCCTGAGCGCGTCATCGTCGAGCAGCAGCGCGCCCATCCGGGCCAGCAGGTCCTGCCGTTTCGAGGCCGCCATCAGCAGCGCGCCGTCGGACTGCTCCGGCCGCCCGGTGTCCGGCCCGGGCAACTGCACCTCGGTCGGCAGCGCGACGGCGGCCACCATCTGCTGCGGCTCTCCCGGCATCGTCAGCCGGGTCAGCGCCAGCTGCACGGTGTGTGTCCGGCCCTGATGCGCCAGCCGCGTCTCGAACGCCGCCGGCTGCCCGGTCTGCAGCACCGACGTGAGGTGCGAGCGGAACGCCGCCCGCCTCGACACGTCGACCAGCAGCGGGAACGACCGGCCCACCAGGTAGCCGTCGGGGCTGCCCAGCACCCGCGAGGTCTCCCCGTTGATGCGCCTGATCACCCCGCCGCCGTCGAGCACGATCACCGGGACCGGGAAGGCCCTGAAGACCTGGCGCAGCAGCTTGAGCTCCCGCTGCGGACCCTCCTTCTTGCCGCCCGGCCGCCTGCCCGCCGCCTTGTGCAGCTCCTCGCCGGCCGCGGCCAGCAACTCGGCGGCGGTGTCGAGCTCGGCCAGCGCCGCGTCCAGGGTGGGCGCGAGGTCAGAGGGGTAGGCCGTCCTCGCCTCACGCAACGAGGAGACACGCGCGGCGAGCGCGTCCAGGGCGTGTTCGAGGTCGGGCATGGTCATCCTCTGACGCTACGCCACGGGGGATAATGCTAGCTACTAAGGGGTAGGGGCACTTTGTTATGGAATCGACGGCAATGATGACATCCGGCCTGGCCCGGGATCTGGCGGCCCTGGGACGCCTCAAACAGGACACATCCACAGAAAGTGTGCTCCGTGGCCTCACCACCGCGCTCGCGGCAGGCGTGCCAGGCTGCTCCGGAGGTTCGGCCGAGCACTGGCGCGACCAGCGGGTGCTCGTCTCGGGCTCGCACAGCGAGCTCATCATGCTCGTCGAGGGGGAGCACGACCTCGGTGAGGGCCCCGGCATCGACGCACGGCGGACCGGCGGCCGCGTGGTCGTGACCGACGTGCTGACCGACGGCCGATGGCCCCGCTACGCCGCCCTGGCCACCCGCTGGAGCGTACGCTCGGTGCTCGCCCTGCCGATCAAGGTGCCCCCGGCGCTGCTGGTCGTCGGCCTCTATTCGGTACGGGCCGGCGCCTTCTCCCCGATGGCCGCGCACGCGCTCGCCGAGATGCTGACCGAGCAGGTCGGCGTGGCCATGGCCAACATGTCCGACTTCGAGGACGTACGGACCGACGCCGCCCAGCTGCAGGAGGCCCTCGCCGGCCGGGCCGTGATCGACCAGGCCAAGGGCATCATCATGCAGACCAGCGGATGCACCGCCGAGGCCGCCTTCGAGGAGCTGCGCCGGATCTCGCAACATCACCAGGTCAAGGTGGCCGACCTGGCCCGGCTGCTGGTCGAGGAGCACCAGCGCAAGTCACGCCGTTAGCCACACCGGCGCGGGTCGCGCCACTAGCCAATGGCGGCCAAAGCGTCGTCCAGCGTGTCGTAGAGGGGAAGCCGCTGGGCCAGCCCGGTGATCCACATCACCTTGGACTTCGAATACTCCACCCCCACCAGGGCGAACCTGGCGCCCGACGCCAGGCTGGTCTGCCACTGGTGGACGATCAGCCCCAGGGCCCGCGAATCCATGAAGGTCACCCCGGCCAGGTCGAGGATCAGCTCCGAGCCGGCCAGGGACAGGTAGTCGGCGAACTGCTCCCGCGTCGTCGCGTCGAGCACGCCGTCCACCTTGACCACAGTGATCTCGTCCACGGTCGACGAGGTCAGGCTCAGGGCGGCGATCGAGCCCTCACTGTTCTCCGGCATTGTCACGGAGGCAACCCTACTGTCACTGCGGTGGCGAGGAATACTTCCCGCGGAAGGGGGGATACTGGGGGCGAAGTCCAGCAGAGGGCTTTCGTCGCGATTCACCGCGAGGTGTGCCTCTGCCTGGGCTTTTTCCCTTGGCCGAGGCGCTCCCGTGAAGCATTTAGAGGAGCAGCGATGGCTGTGCAGGAGTACATCCTCGAAGAGATGACCGCCGAGCAACTCCTGGCCGAGATGGTCAGGGAAGGCACCCCCGACGGCCAGAGGGAACGGCTGCGCGAGCGTATCGTCGAGATGCACCGGCCCCTCGCCATGGAGATCGCCAGGCGCTACCGCTACCGCGGTGAGCCCATGGAAGACCTCCTGCAGGCGGCGTACGTCGGCCTCATGAAGGCCGTCAACGGCTTCGATCCCACTCTCGGCCACGCGTTCAGAGGCTACGCCGTCGTCACGATGACCGGAGAGGTCAAGCGCCACTTCCGCGACCGCACCTGGGCCATCCGGGTGCCGCGCCTCTACCAGGAACGGCGCTCCGAGCTCAACAGACTCGTCGCCGACCTCAGCCAGGACCTCGGCCGTTCCCCCACCGTGGCGGAGCTCGCGGCCAAGATGAACATCACCGAGGAGGACGTCCTGCTGACCCTCGACGCCTCCGCCGCCTACAGCACGCTCTCGCTCGACGCCCCGCTCGGCACCGACGACGACGCCGCCTCACTCGGCGACGTCATCCCGGAGGACGACGACACCCTGAGCACCATGGTCGACCGCGAGGCGGTCAAGCCGCTGATCGACGCGCTGCCGTCGCGCGAGAAGCACATCCTGCTGCTGCGGTTCTTCGGCAACATGACGCAGGCGGAGATCGCGGCCGAGTTCGGCATATCGCAGATGCACGTCTCCAGAATTCTGCGTAAGGTGCTGGACCAGCTACGCACAGAACTCGTCGGTTAGGGGCGGATCTCCGGGTGGACGAGGACCTTGATCCTCAAGTCGCGGGCTCCACGAGCCCGCCACCCGGCGCGCCCGTGAAGGTGCTCCGCTTCCGGCTGCCGGACCTGCCCCAGGTCCGGCACTTCGCCGAGACCGAGGCCCGCACGGCGGGAATGCCCGAGGAGGCCATCGGCGACTTCGTCATCGCGGTCAACGAGGTGGCCACCAACGCCGTCACCCACGGCACCACGGACGGCCGGGTACGCCTCTGGGTCGACGACGGTGACGTCGTCGTCGAGGTGCACGACAAGGGCGAATGGAAGCCCGGGCCGATGCCCGGGTCCGTGGGCGGGATGGGGCTGTGGGTGGCGCGGTTGCTGGCCCTCGATCTCAACCTGCGGGTCGGGAGCAACGGGAGCACCGTCACCATGCGGTTCCCGGGTGAGGCCTGACTGGGTGCCGCGCGTCTGTTCCGTGGGTCCGTGGGTTCGTGGGTTCGTGGGTTTCGTGGGTTCCGTGGGGTGCCGCGGAGGCGGGTGGGCGTTCCGGCCGACCGCGATTGCCGGGGGTCTGGTGATTTGGCCTTCGGCCTTGTTGCGGGCGCGGGGGTAACTGGCACGGTCTTAAGTCGGCCGGAACGCCCACCCGCCTCCGCTTTTACGCTGCCCGGCCGTCCCGCATCGCCGCCGTAGTTCTTGCCGGGGTCTGTTGGTCTGGCTTCTCGCCGATGCTGAAGCGCCCGTTTCCGGCCCTGTGCGGCTGGTCGCCGTAGCTGAAGCCTTCACTTGCCGGCACAGTGCGGGCCGGGCGCCGTAGCCGTGGCCGGGGCCGGTCGTCTGCCGAGGGCTCTCGGCCTTTGGCTGTACGTGGCGCCTTATGCGTACTGGGGCCGTACGACGTGTTGATGCCCGGCACCCGTGCTGGGGGTTCGAGCACGGGTGCCGGGCATCGGCGTGGTCTACCGGCGGGCGCGACCGCGCCAGCCGCTGTAACTGCGGATGCTGGCCGTGCCTATGCCTGCCTGGTGCAGCGCCAGCAGCGTCAGGCCGAGCAGCATGAACGTCGTGCCGGAGATGCCCCCGGCGATCTGCGTGTTCAGCAGATCGAGCAGGAAACCGAGTCCGAAAATGATCGCCGCGACGATCGCGAGCATGTCACGTCACCTCTTCTCCGGGGCCGGCGAACGACAGCAGCCGCTCGAGCACGTTCCGGTAGTCGCGCAGCGCCAGACGGAGCTGCTCGGTGTCTTCCTGGTCGGCGCCCTGCCAACGGCCGCGCAGCTCGCCGGTGTGGCTGGTGAGAGCGGCCGTCAGGGACTCGACGATCTCGCCGACCAGACCGTCGGCGCGCTGGACCGCGTCTCCCGGATCGTCCACGAACGACGCCTGAACGTCACGCCAGCGGGACTGCACCTCGGCCGGGTCCTGGTCGAACAGGACCACCTCCTGGGGCGCCGCGTGGGAGGGCGCGCCGGCCACCACGGGCTCGTCGTGCGCCTGGTCCACCACCGCCTCGGTGTGCGCAGGCTGCTGGTCCACCACTGGGGTCGTCTCGACGCCGGTCGTCTCTTCGTGGACGGGGTCCGGGTCCGGCTCGGCCAGAGTGTCGCCGGTCCTGCTGTAGGGGTCGCGGTAGGGGGTGTCCTCGAACCGCTCGTCGCCCGTGTCGTTCGCCGGCGCGTGCCCGTCGTCCGTGCCGTCCGGGTCGCCGGCCCGCACGTCGTGGTCGTTCGGCTCGTTCGCCCGTAGATCGTCGTGGTCGTTCGGTTCGATCACTCGCAGGTCGTCGTTGTCGTTCGCCCGTACGTCGTTGGTGTTCGTGGGGGAATAGCCGGGGTGGTAGGGGGCGCGAGTGTGATCGGCGCCGGCCTCATCGGCTCGTTGCGACGGCACTCTCAATTCGTCGCCCATAATCGCTTCACCGTCCTCGGGTGGTCTCGGTCAGCAATTCCTCGAAGAGCGCGCGATAGTGGACCATCGCCTGGCGGAGTTCCTCCGTGGAGGCCTCCTTACGGGCCGCCCGCCCGCTGACCTCGTGCGCCTTGCGGTAATGGTCGAGTGTGGCCGCGTGGCCGACGGACAAGTCAGACAGGCGCTGCTCGAAGTCCTCCGTCGGGTAGCCCCGCTCCGCCATGACCGCCGAAACCAGCTGGTCCGCCTCGGTCACCGCGAACCCGGGAGCGTCGACGAAGCGCTCCTGCACCTCGGTCCACCGGTTCGCGTAGCTGTCGCGCGACTCCTCCGGCAGGGGGCGGATGTCGAGCTCCGAGTAGCGCTGCTCGCGGGCGAGCAACTCCTGCTCGGCCTCCCGTTTGTTGTCGTGCTCGGCCATCAGCCGTTCGTACTCGGGGCCGAAGCGGGTGCGGAGCCGGCTACGGCGCTGTTGCTGCAGCACCACATAACCGACTGCGGCGACCGCCACCACCGCGACCACGACGACGGCCACCCAGATCAAGGTGGACATGATGTTCGCCTCCGGTCTTCGTGTAGAGACCGGCGACTGCCCCTGATCGGGCTCTCAAAACGCTGTGTCAGCGGCCTTCCAGCGCTTTTCGCGCTGCCGCGAGCACTCCGGCGACATGTGATTCACCTGGTGAAGCGGGCACCTCCCGGAACCCCTCAGCATGGTCGTAATCCACGTCGAGACCCGCGTCGACGAGCCGCTGCGCCCACCGCAGAGCCGTGTTCAGCCGCTCGGAGGCGGGCGGCCTGCCCTGCGCGGCGGCCGACAGATTACGCAGATTGGTCGCCGGCCCCGACTGCATGTGCACCCTGGCCACCTTCCACGGCACCGCCCGGCTGTGGTCGAGCATCGGCTTGGCCAGCCCGGCCGCCCGCTTCGCCTGCAGCACCCCCGACTCGCTCACACCGAAGTGCGCGGCCAACTCCTGCACGCTCAGCCCCTCGGCGACGAGCCTGGTCAGCTCCTCGCGATCGATCGTCGGCCTCCGGCCCACCGGCCCTCCTCACTCCCGCCCGCTGAGTACGCGTGCGCCTCCGATGTGCGCTAAGGTTATGACGTCTCGCCCGCCAGGGCGGTGAGCACGACCGGGACGTAGCGCAGCTTGGTAGCGCACTTGACTGGGGGTCAAGGGGTCGCAGGTTCAAATCCTGTCGTCCCGACTGCATTTTCGCAGGTCGGAGCCACAGTATCCGAGATCGGATGCTGTGGCTTTTTTCTTGTGTCACCCAGGCGTCATCAAGACTCGTCCTCCCGCTGGGTGCCGTCGGGTGACACATGTCTGTCCAGCGTGTCACCGCATCCGCTGGTTCATGGACCGGGGTTGGACATCGTGTTCAAACGGAGTCGAAAATCTACGGCGTAAAGGCCGCCGATCGGAGCCTCTTCCTCCCGCTCTCCTGCCTCACCGAAACTGTCAGTGGCCTGCCGTGGAGTGCGCCGATGCAAGGTCCTGCTGCCGGCCGGGGCCATCAAAGGAGCGTTCCCAAGGCGTGGGAATGGCGACAGTCGGCACCCCATCGGCGACGCGTGGCCCGAACGGAAGTGAGGATGACATGCCACAGCATCGTTCACACCGAAGAGGTCACTGGTTCGATCCCAGTATCGCCCACCAGGTTGTAGCAGGTCAGAGGCCGGTCCTCCATTGGAGTAACCGGCCTTCGTGCTGTCTGGACCGTCGTTGGATCGTGGCCTCGGCCGTCACTTGTCCGCTCGAACCGCCACGCGACGGCAGGCCCCGGCACTTTCGGCGCGGTCCAGGCGGTCTGTGATGTTCAACTGCCACCTTCGTTGGCGCTCGCTCGCCGCGTGGGACTCGCAGGGGAAGGATGCGGGCCCCGTTCTGATCTACAAGGTAAAGAACCGGCAAGTGGCCTTGAACCCACGACCCACGGATTATGAGTCTGTGGATCAGCGTGCCGGGTGATGTCGGGCCCCACCGCGCTCTGGCATTTCTGCAGGTAGGTGCATCGTGGGTGGGTCGGACAGTGTCGGAAATGCCGCCCTGAAGCGGGAGTGTCCGAGACTGCCGGTCCCCCTACGGTCCCCCAAAGGGGAGGCTCCTATGGCCGTGGCGCACCCGTAGAAGGTTGTCCAGACCCCGCACGCGCGGGGCCGACGTGGGAGGTACCCGGCTCTTGTGCTGTCTGGGGGAACCACCCCCGCACGCGCGGGCCGACACGGACGGTACCGAAGACCTGCGCGTCCTCGAAGGACCACCCCCGCACGCGCAGGGCCGACGGCGCGGCTCGTGCTGCTGTCCAGTAGCGGGAGGGACCACCCCCGCACGCGCGGGGATCTTCCCTGCGGGTTGTCCCTCGCGGACATCGTCGGCATGTCGGCCCCGCGCGCGCGGGATCTTCCGGCGTGGTACGGCGTCTTCTACTCCTGCTGCGAGTCGGCCCCGCGCGCGGGATCTTCCGTCCCACCGCATGTAGCCCGGCGAGCTCGGATGGTCGGCCCCGCACGCGCGGGGATCTTTCCCAGCACACCCACAATCGCGATGATCAGACGCTGTCGGCCCGCACGCACGGGGGGCGAACCGTCGAACAGCCACTGAACAGATGGAGCGCGTATGACCACGGCCGCGACTTGGGTAGGTGGGTGCTCTCGTGGGCCAGGACGAACCTGAATACCGCAGTCCGTGGGGCACAGGCTGCTGCTACGCCGGACATCTCGCGCTCGCCGCCGGCAGCCAATGGCTGGTGGACATTCAGGGCGACTGGATGTCCATCGATGGCACGCCCGTCACGGCCACTGACCACGAGTCTGTGCCGTTCTCGCTGTGGCAGTACATGCTCGCCACCGTCGACGACCCCCAGCGGCGCGTCTTCCAGGTGCGCGGCAAGCCCGTTATCCACGTCGCACACCGGGCGGCCCACTTGATCGGGCTCAACCCCGACGGCGAGCACGACTCCGACGACGACGGCCTCTTCGCACCCGGAAACACCCGCGAGGACCTGGAGCGGCTCATCACCGAGCAGGTCGGCCCCCGCCCATAGCTCTCTCTCCCTTCTTTCTCTCCCCTCATGGGGCCGGCCGCGCCGCGGCCGGCCCCATGATTTTTGTCCGCATCACGATGGAAAGGCTCACCATGCCGAGACAGGACATGACGGCCGAGGAGCTGGCCGCCTGGCAGGGCCGCAAGGACAACGGCCGTGCCCGCGCCAAGGAGCGCGAAGTTCACGCGGCCGCGGCGTTGCGCGACACCCCGGAGCTGATCGATGCCTTCCGGACGTTCTGCGCCCGCATGAACCCCTACTCCCTGCGCAACTGCCTGCGCATCTTCGGGCAGGACCCGAAGGCCACGCACGTGCAGCCGCGCTTCTTCTGGAGCGGCCACGGCCGCGCCATCGCCGACGAGGCGGCCGCCATCTGGATCATGGCTTCGAAGGTCGAACGGACCAAGACCAAGGAGGTGGAGAACCCGACGACCGGCAATGCCGAGACGGTTGAGGAGTCCTACAAGTTCTGGCCCGTCGAGGACGTGTTCCCCGCCTCCGCCACCGTGCCGAAGAACGGGCCGTGCACCTTCTGCGCCACCGCGGAAGGTCAGCGCTGCCCGGACACATGCCCGGTGATGATGCCGCAAGCCGGCCGGATCCCGTCGCGGCAGGACGTGGCCGACGCGCTCGACCGCGTGCTCCGGCAGATCGGCGGATTCGACACCAGCCTGCTCGACAACCTCGGCGACGACCCCGTTGCCCGAGCACAGCGACGGCATCGCCTGGACCACCGTCACCCTCACCAAGGGCGCCGCCCCGGGCCGCAAGCCGAAGACACGCCGCTACCGCTTCCACCACACCGTGGACATGGACCGGCCCGGCGCCCGCTACGCCATCGCCGGCCTGGGCGTCATCTGGATCGGCCCCTACGAGCTGGCCCGCGAGGACGAGCCCGCCCTGCAAGTCCAGTACGGCGAAAACGTGACCCGCGAGTGGGAGATGACCCACTCCTACTCCTGGGACAGCTCCCGCACGGTGGCCGGTCCGCACGCGCCGGCCCTGAACGGGATCGCGTTCGCCTCGACCAGCATCATCTACCCCTCCACGCACTGGGAGCACTTCTCGCCATGGCGTGAAGGCCGGTCCCAGGTCCCGGAGACGACCGCTCAGCAGATGGGCCAGATCGTGCGACAACTCCTCGACCACTACAGGTCGCTGCCAGAGGCCGCCGAACTGGACAAACAAGGCGCTCGGCGCCGAGCCCATCGTCGCGCTCGCGAGGCCGAGCATGACGCGACGTCCCTGGCCAAGCAAGAAGCGCAGCTGGCACGCCAGCGGGCCGAGGCCGAGCAGCGCGCGGCCGAACAACGGGCGCTGGCCGAGCAATAGCAACGCGAGCTCGATCTCCCAGCGAGCTCGCCCGACATCGCTGATCGTGCGGCCCCCGCCCCGCCCAGCCCGGGCGGGGACCGTCCCCCATCGGACGAAGGATCCACGCACATGGACTTCAAGGTCACGCAGTGAACGCGCCGATTCCCATCCAGCTCGCCAAGGCGGCGCTCCACGCGGGGATGGTCGTCCCGGTGATCACCCTGCGGCATCTCGATGGGGCACCGGAATTCGGCATGGTCGACCACGACAAGCTCACCGCCTGCCTCATCGGCAGGCTTTGCCAGCTGTGCGGGGCACGCCTGCAGGACGTCGAGCCGATCGACCGCACGGCCGCCAAAGCGTTCGTCCGACAGCATCACTACAGCTCATCGTGGCCCGCCGCCATCCACCAGCACGGCATGTTCGACCACCTCGACCCCGCCTGGCCCCGGCTGGTCGGCGTGGCGGTTGGTCTTGTCCATGCCGACCAGTAACGCCAGCCTCACCAAACGTCTTTCCCGCCCTGGAGGTCAAGGCGCAGAGCCTGTTTTTGGGCCCTCCACTCGGGTTGGTGTCACCAAGGGAAGAGTAGCTCTCTGTAACCGAGATCTCTCGGACGGCCCCTCTCGGGGTCGTTGGCGTGGGCCAGGCGGCGAAGGCCAATGTCGGATCCGGGCCGAACTCCCCCAGACGCGGCCGTCCAGGGGAGCTCGGTGGGGCCGGGTGCCCGGTCAGCCCAGTTGCTGGGCGTTCAGGCCGGTGAGGCGTTCGTAGGCGGGGCTTTGGTCGGGGTATACGACCTGGATGTCGATGGGGAGGGCTGTCCCGGGATCGACGCTGTGTCCGCCGCCGTCGGGGGAGCCGAGCAGGACGGCACCGTCGGTGCCGTTGCGGTGGATCTCGCCCCAGAAGGTGTCGATGAAGCTCTTGGACAGTGAGGTTCCCTCCGGCAGGTCACCGAAGCCCACAGCCCATTTCATGACGCGGCTGTCCTCGGCGTGCATCGTGAGCCGGTAGGAGTAGAGGTGCCCCGAGCCTTCCGCCCAGTGGCCCCGCAGTTCCTGGTCGACGCGCAGGTTCCCGACGAAGCGGGCTGCCAGTGCGGACTGGGCCTGGTCGTTCCAGGAGCCGTTCGGACTCCCGGCCATGGGGATGTCCGACAGCCTCGCGATCGAGGCCCCACGCTCTACCGGTAGTGAGTGTCCCTGCTGGTTGGCGGCCGAGAAGAGCGCGTTGTCCTCGACCGTGTTGTTGACGACGGCGCTCACCCCGTCGCCGCTGTGGTCGAAGCCGTACTCGGAGAAGTCGTTGACGTGCGCGCCCGTCGGAATGGCCAGGATCTTGTCGCCACGTCCCGGGGTCTGACCCGCGTTGAAGTTATTGGCTCGGTAGAGACAGAAGTTCCCCTCAGGGCACGCCTCGACCCCCTGGCCGTAGATCAGCTTCGGTTCCGTGTTGTCGCTCATTGCGCTCCTTTAGCGTTAACGGCTGACGCGGCTGTCCCCGGGAAGGGGTTGAACCGCGCCAGGACAGGCGGCGTAAGCGGCCCGCCAGCCGTGGTGTTCTGTAGAGATCGTCTACGTGGTGAGATACTCCTACCAGCGGAAACGCGGCATCGAACCGCAACCAGATCGGCTTTTTGGCTGCCATAGATCGTTCCGCGAGTGCGTGTCACAACCCTGCCCATCGCGATCGCAGAAACTGCTCTGATCGCGATGGGCAGGGGTTCACCGACCGGGGCTTAGCCGTCGATCCGGTTGATGGTGTACATCTGCGGGGTGGCGCCGAGCCGGGCGCGCAGTTGATTGCCGCTGCCCACGTCCGAGGCGGGCTTGTGGTCGCTGATCACTACCGGCCGTTCTCCTTGCCACCATTCGTAGTGGTCGCCGCTGCCCAGGAACTTCCACCGCTGGCTGGAGGAGCCTACGGCGCAGACGTAGCCGTCGCTGGAGTCCAGCCAGTAGTCGACGTAGGGGTCGTCGGCGATCTGCAGTCGGCAGCTCCAGCCGTCGTCCTCTTCCTTGCCGTCCACCGCGCGGAAGCGCGCGTTGTTGTTGGCATTGACGGTGCCCCAACACAGCCATTTGGTGTCCACCAGGTGCGAGGGGTGGCCGACGGCCTCGTGCGTGCGGTACTCGAAGATCAGCCGGCTCTGGGCGTGCAGCTCCGTGCCCCTGAAGATGGAGAACCGTCCGTTTGGGAGTCCCATAGATCCCTCCGTGATTACTTAACGTATTGGTGCATGCTCAGAAAGTAGCTACCCAGGCCCGGGGCAGGCCGCACCAAACAGTGGGGCAAAGTAGAGCGTTTCCACAGGTGACTGGCGGTGACGGTTGCCCGCGCCGCTCCTAGGTTTCGGTCCGGACAGTCAGGAATGAGTCGGGCGCCGAACATCGTGATAACGACGGCGGCCGTGTTTCCGCAGGTCGCGATGCCCGGTAAGAGCCTTTATGCCAAGCGGTCCGGGAGCTCCTGGTCACTTACAGCTACTTTGCCCCTGATGGCACGGACCCGAGTACCGGGCCTTTTGGGACGCTTCGTATTGCTGGACGACGTCCGGTCCAACGGAGAAAGCTGGGCCCTTGCGGAGGTCTTCCGGCTGGCTGCGCAGGCGGGCTTGCGGGGCGTCCTGGCCTACTCCGATCCCGTGGCCCGGATCGCCGCCGACGGCCGAGTGATCTTGCCGGGTCACGACGGCATCGCCTACCGCCCCGCAGGCGCCCGATACCTCGGCCGCACCAAACCGCGACCGCTGAGGCTGCTGCCTGACGGCACCGCACTGCCCGAGCGCAGCCTACAGAAGGTCCGCGCCGGCGAACCTTCCAGCGACCACACCATACGGCGGCTCCTGGAGGCCAAGGCCACCCTGCGTCGCCCCGGTCAGTCTCGCCACGACTGGGTGACATAAGTCCTCGACGAGGCAGGCGCCATCGAGATCAGGCACGGCGGCAACCACAAGTTCGCGTGGACGATAGGGCCGCGCCACCAGCGATCCCGCGTCACGATCGGCACGCCGATCATCCCTTTCCTCGCCGAGACCGGCACGCGCCCTTCTCTGCCTCACGCTCCCGGCAGTAACGGGCACACCGGCTCCGCGCCGCGCCGCCTGACGGCATCCAGCGCACGTGCCCGGTCACCAGCCCGCCCCTCCCTCTCACAGGGCGACTGATGTCGTCCGCCTCCCACCCTGTGGCTGACACGGCAGCCAGCCAGGCACTTGAGTGAGGCGCTCGGGCCCGTGCGGTGTCCCCCCTTTCCGGCTTCGCAGCCTGCGTCACGGCGGCGCGCCCCTGCAACCGTCCTCTCGCCCCGCTCCGCGGTCCTGGTGGGCGAGTTCGGCCTGTTCCAAGATCTTTTGCTGGCGCAAACGTCTTGGAACAGGCCGAAACGGACGGTTGCGGGGCGCTTCTCCGTGCCGCTGACGGCTCGTTGCCGGACGGGGGAAGCCCGCCGCAAACGGCCCGGGCCCTCACCACCAAGCCCTCTTCCGGCAGTCCATCCACCAGCACAGGAAAGGAAAGTTCCCCATGCTGCCTGAGGTGAAGGCGTTCTTCGACGCCATCGACAGCCGGAACCACCGCATCGAAACCGACCGCGTGTACAGAGCACATCCGGTTCCGGCATGGGACCACACCATGTCTCCCGACCAAGTCGCTTCCTACTTCGAGGCGGAGGACAAGCAGAATGCTGTCTTGCGCGAGCTGGCGCGGGCGCACAAGAGGAAGCAGGCCGAGGCGTACCAGAAGCTGATCGCGTCCGAGGACCCGCTGGTGCGCTTCCTCGTCACCGACCCGGCAGTGCAGCGTTACCCCCAGCACGCGGAAGCCGCGCTGAAGGCCCTGCCGATGAGCCGGGAGGAGATGGAGGAGTTCGGCGCCAGCCAGCACTGGTGCGACGAGTACGAGCGCCTGCTCAAGCGCGCGGACGAGGCCGGCGTCCTGCCCGAGCCGATCCCGGACCTGGCGGACATCGAGCCGCTGGTGCACGAGGTCGTGGGCTCGTCCGGCATGAATGAGCGCCGCCTGCGGATCCTCGTCAAGAAGCACCTCCCGGGCATCCTCGCCAGCGCAAAAGCCAAGAACGCGCGGCAAGCCCAGGAGGGCCAGCCGACGACCGCGTAAGTGAGGCCAAAGGCGGGGTGGCGGACGTATGACTGTCCGCCGCCCCGTCCCTTGGGTAGCGCCAAGCACGGTGCCGAGCCGGGGCCGGCGCTCACCCGAATGAGTGCCGATCTGACGTTCCCTGTCCTGGCTTCCAGTGTTCTGGCCCTGCCTCTGTTGTGCCCGATGCACGCCGAACGGTTACCTCGGCACCTTCGGGCCCGTCATGATCATGACGGAGTTCGCGCAAGGAAGGTAACAACATGGCCGGATCAGGTCCGCACGAAGCACTGGTGGGAGCCTTCGAACAGCAGCGCGAGCGCCTGGTGGCGGTCGCCTACCGGATGCTCGGGTCGCGGGTGGACGCCGAGGACGCGGTGCAGGAGGCGTGGATCCGGCTGGCGCGGCAGGACGCGGCCGCGATCGACAACCTGGCCGGCTGGCTGACCACGGTGGTCGGCCGGGTCTGCATCGACGTGCTGCGCTCGCGCACAACCCGGGCCGAGCTGTCGTACGAAGACCGGCTGCCCGAGCTGGTGGTGACCGTGGACGGCGGGGCGGCACCCGAGGAGGACGCGATGCTCGCCGAATCGGTCGGGCTGGCACTGCTGGTGGTGCTCGACACCCTCACGCCCACCGAACGGCTGGCGTTCGTATTGCATGACATGTTCGCGGTGCCCTTCGCCGAGATCGGCGAGATCATCGGCCGGTCCACCGACGCGACCAAGATGCTCGCCAGCCGGGCCCGCCGGAAGGTGCAGGGCACACCGCGGCCAGAGCAGGAGCCGCGGCGGCAGCGCGCAGTGGTCGACGCATTTCTTGCCGCGGCGCGGAACGGGGACTTCGAAGGGCTCGTACGGCTGCTCGATCCGAAGGTGACCTGGCGCACGTACCACCCGCAGGGCGTGATGACCACGGTCGGGGCGGCCGAGGTGGCCGGTCCGATCCTGCGCGGCATCCGGTCGATGACCTCGGTGCTCCCAGTCCTGGTCAACGGCGAGCCCGGGTTCGTGGCCTGGGGTGCGAAAGGCAAGGTGCTCGGCGTGGTGGGGTGCACCGTGGCCGACGGCCGGATCGTCGAGCTCCTTACCGTGAGCGACCGCAAGCTCCTCGACACCATGGGTCTGCCCACGCGACCCGAGTAGCGCACGTCTGTCGCATGGGGTTGTTACGTCTTGGCGGGGTGCTTCGTCGTAGTGGTGCAAGCATCCGAAGACGAAGGAGATTGAGATGGAAACCCGGATCAACCCCATGGTCAACGAGGTCGGGTCGAAGTGGGCCAAGTACATCATCTCGTCGAACAAGGTCATCACCGACTCGGCACTGCCGAAGGCGGTGCAGGAGCTGGTGAAGATCCGCGCCAGCCAGATCAACGGCTGCGGCGGCTGCCTCGACATGCACACTAAGGACGCCGCGGCCGCCGGCGAGAGCATGGTGCGGATCAACTTGGTCGGGGCATGGCGGGAGACGACCGTCTATACCGAGGTGGAGCGGGCGGCGCTGGAACTCACCGAGCAGGGCACCCGCCTCGCCGACTCCAGCGGCGTCACCGATGAGGCGTGGGCGAACGCGGCGAAGCACTTCGACGAGGATCAGCTGATGGCCCTGGTGGCCCTGATCTGCGTGATCAACGCCTTCAACCGGCTGAACGTGATCACGCGGACGCCCGGCGGCGAGTACCAGCCCGGTCAGTTCGGCTGACGCGGACATTCCCCCTCAGGCTCGCGGGCGGACCCGGGACGACCCCGGGTCCGTTCGTCAGCCCCCGACATTGGGCCAAGGACAAAACTCATGAACATCGCACTATGGATCGTCGCCGGATTACTGGCCGCCGCCTTGCTGGTCAGCAGCGCCAAGCTGTTCGTGCCCAAGGAGAAGATGGCCAGCTTCGGCGCCGCAACCCGATGGGTCGAAGACTTCAGCCCCGGTGCTCTCAAGACCATCGGAGGCCTCGAGTTCCTGGCCGCGGTGGGACTGATCCTGCCCGCCGTACTCGGCATCGCGCCGGTTCTCGTTCCGTTGGCCGCTACAGGTGCGGTGCTGCTGTTTGTTGGCGCGATCATCACGCGCCTCCGTCGTGGCGAGAGAGCAACAGTCGTGGGCGACGTGGTCTATCTCGCCCTGGCCGCATTCGTGGCGTGGGGCCGCTTCTTCGGCCCGGAGTCCTTCATCGGCTGATGCCCTCGCGTGCGGGGTCGGGGAGCCAGTCCCCGACCCCGCAGGCCGTCCCTGGGTGTGGGGTTCGTCGTCGGTGACGTGGTTGGTGCACACAAAAAACGAAACTAAAGGAGATCTCCACCATGATCCTGGTAACCGGTGCCAGCGGAAACGTCGGTTCCAACGTCGTCCGCCAACTCCTGGAGGAGGGTGAGAAGGTCCGCGTCATCACTCGCAACCCCAGCGGCCAGGCGTTCCCCGACCAGGTCGAAGTCGCGACCGGCGACCTGACCCAGCCGGAGACCCTGACGGAGGCCCTGTCCGGCATCGAGCGGGCCTTCCTGTTCCCCGTTCTCCAGGGGGTCGACGGATTCCTCGACGCGGCGAAGCACGCCGGCCTGCGGCATCTCGTGATGCTGTCCTCGATATCCGTCACGTGGTCTGTGCCCGGCTGGGTCGGCGAGGTGCACCTGCGGCTCGAACGATCCGTCCAAGCGTCCGGGTTGCCGTGGACCTTCGTGCGGCCTGACGGGTTCACGACCAACGATCTGGTCTGGGCATCCCAGATCATCGACGGCGATGTCGTGCGCGGACGGTACGGCGACGCCGCGACGGCCCCGGTCGACCCGCGCGACATCGCCGCGGTCGCCGTCCGCAGCCTCCTCGACGGGCGCGCCGGCGAGGGGTACTCGGTGACCGGACCGCAGTCGCTGACCCAGATCGACCGGCTGCGTATCATCGCGGAGACCATCGGGCGGCCGTTGCGGTGGCAGGAGCAATCCGAGGACTGGTTGCGGGACGAGATGGCCCGCCTCGGCATGCCCGCCCAGGGGATCGACGATTACGTCGACGCGCTCACCGCGAGAGTCGCGTGCATGCCCGGCGGCGGTGTCCACGGTCACTCAAGCTGTTGATGTAGGTGACATGCTCGATGTGCGTCTCGACCCTGTCGGCCGACTGGGACCCGGCGGCGTTCAAGGATCCGGCCGAACTGGATGTCGAGCGCGGGGCCCGCCACCACCTCGCCTTCGGCTTCGGCCCGCACCAGTGCCTGGGCCAGAACCTGGCCCGGATGGAGCTGCCCAAGAGCCTGCCGCGCCCGGCCGCGGCCGCCGACGTGGCCAAGGTGCTGGCGGTGATTTGCCCGCGGCGGCCACGCAAGGACCTGCCGCTGGACCGGCTGCGCGACCGGGTGCTGTTCGAGACCGCCTACGTCTGCGGCGCCCGCGCCTCCGAAGTCTGCGGCCTGTACGTCGAAGACCTCGACCTGCGCCTGGACGGCGAACACGTCCGCATCCACGGCAAGGGCGGCAACGTGCGCACCGTCCTGCTCGACGACCGCGGCTACGTCACCCTGCTCAAGCTCTACCTCACCCGCGCCGGCTACACCGCCGGGCCGTTGTTCCGCGCCCCCATCAACGGCCGCGGCGGACCGCTGTCCTACGACGCCGCTCACCACCGCTGGCAGACCTACTGCGCCGCAGCACGCGTCGAGATCGACATCCACCAGCTGCGCCACGCCCACGCCACCGAACTCATCAACGCCGGCGTCTTCATCGAGGCCGTGCGCCGCCGCCTCGACCGCCACACCCTGTCAGCCCTTCGGCCCCTGCGGCCGGAGGGCTCCCCATTTCCCGGGACCGAGCCGAGGAGAACCACCAGCATGTCCGATCTCACCCCGAGCATCGTGCTCGAGTACGCGGTCCAGCACAGCGGCTACCCCGAAGGCCGCCTGAACACCATGGTCACCCAGCTGTCCGTGCCTACCGACTACAGCGCCGCCCTGCGCCTGCCGGCCCGGACCAGGCGATGGCAGGCCGCTGCAGACCCATCCCTGCGGATACCGGTCGACGCCGACATCGTCTCCCGTTCGGTGGTCACCTCGCCATGGCGGCTCGACACGCGTCAGGCCCTTGCCGATGCCGCCGATGCCGCCGATGTGGACGACGTCCACGATGGCGAGCAGTATCGGCGAGCCATGGACCTCCTGGCCACCTTGGTGGCGATCTGGTCCGAGGGCCGCCCCGGGGACGCTTAGCTGATCCGCGGGGTACTGGCCGACATTCTCCTCAAGGTCCGCCGTGGCCACGACGAGCCAGGCCCCATCACCAACACCGAGTTCCACTACGGCTTCGCCGAAGCCGACAAGCTCATCGCCCGCGCGAAGGGCGGGCGATGAGGGCTGAGCTTCGGAAGGCCGCGCACTTCTTAGCCCTTGGCCGTGTCGCCCAGCTCGACGCCCAGCCGCTGCAATCGGGATCGGATCGCGCCACGGCTGCGGCCGAAGGCCTGCGTCAGGTCCCGGATGGTGGCCCCAGGAGCTGCGGCGAGGTCCTTGAGCCGCTGGTCGTCCTCGGCGCTCCAAGGCAGGTGCGAGTTGCTGTGAACGCGCCGCCGCTCCTGCATCGTCGGTGCCCGCAGGCTTTCGGGCAGTGCGGCCATACCGCTGGTCAGCAGCTGGGTGAGCACCGGCAGACCGGCCGCCGGGACGGGCTGCGCGGTGTGCCAGTCGAACAGAAGCTGGCCGTCGGCGTCGTTGCCGCGCATCTCGATGTGTAGATGGTCACCGTCGACGGTCATGGTCAGCTCGTAGCGGTGGCCCTCGTGCTCGGCCTGCACGCTTATCTGGGACGGGAAGCTGGACACAGATTCTCCTTCGGGCGGGGGTTCACAGGGTCACTGGTCGAGGGTGCGCTTCGGCAGCTGGCCGTGGTCGGCGGACTCGGTCAGGGTGGGCCGGTCGCCGGTGGTGAGCTCGGGCACGTACTTGTAGATGGTGGAGCGGCTGACGCCGAGGAGGCGGGCGATGCTGGAGACGCTGTTGCCCGGGTGGGTGAGCAGGTCGCGGGCGTGGCGGATCTGCTCGGGGGTCATCGCGGGCGGGCGGCCCAGGCGCTGACCGCGGGCGCGGGCGGCCTCCAGGCCCTCGCGGGTGCCTTCGACGATGAGTTCGCGGATGAACTCGGCCAGCGCGGCGAAGACGTGGAAGACCAGCCGACCGCCGGGAGTGGTGGTGTCCAGCGCCTCGTGCAGGGAGCGGAAGCCGATACCGCGCTTGCGCAGTCCAGCGACGATCGAGATCAGATCTTGCAGGGAGCGGCCGAGTCGATCCAGGGAGGGCACCACGAGGGTGTCCCCTTCGCGAAGATAGTCCAGTGCCTTCCATAGTTCTTCGCGTTCGGCGTTCTTGCCGGACTTCTTGTCGGAGAAGATCCGCATGCAGCCGACCGCTTGGAGCGCGGTGATCTGGCGGTCCAGGAGTTGGCCGGCGGTGCTGACCCGGGCGTAGCCGATGAGGGCACCGGTCGCCTTCGCGGGCACGGAGGCCAGAGGATCCTCGACGACGAGATCGGCAGCGAGGTTTTCGACGTCCTCGGCGGCGGGCGGGATGATCGTCACCGCGCCATCGTATGAGAAACGGTGCTGTCAGAGTTGTTAGACACTCCGACTTTTCGACACGTTTTTCAGACACTCCGGCAGGGGTCGATCTTGGGATCCGGTGTCGGTTTCCGAAGTCGTCTGTACGGATGCGCGAAGTGGTCTGCACGCCCGCAGCATGCAGACCATCTGGTGATGTGCGGCGTAGGTGTGCTGGTGCGGTGGGGGTGGTCGCTCTCGTGTTGGCTTGGAACTCCCGTAGCTACGGCGAACCGCCACGCCGTTGATCATCTAGCGGGATCGGGTGGGAGCCGAGACGGACCAAGTACGCCGGAAGGGCTGGCGGCGCTGAGGTCTACGCCGGGGGTGGATGGGGAACCAGTTCTTGGCTTTTCCGGATCGGTGGTCCAGTCGGTGGTGGCGCCTGTGGCACCGGTGAAGCGGACGGACAGATGTTCGCGCCCCCTGTCGTGAGTGAAGACCAGCAGCGCATCGACCCCGGCCACCCGGCCTGATCCGTAGGCGAACGCTGCGCCTGCTCATTTCTTCGCGGAGCTCGCGAGGAATCGGATGATCAGATCGGTGAGGTCGCTGGGCTGCTCCGCGACCATGTTGTGGCTCGCGGCCAGCTCGCTCACGCGAACAGTGCTCGGAAGGTCGTGAAGGTCGCGCCGTACCCCTCGGCGGAAGGCGGCCATGAGCTCACCGCCATCCATTCCCGCCGGGTCTCGGTCGGCCAGGACCACCAGCGCGGGGCACGTCACCGCACGAAGTAGAGGGATCGCATCGCGAAACTCCGGCGCGTAGCGCAGCGCCGCCAGAGTCTCCGGGCCAGGGCGAAGGTAGCTGTGGCCGTCACGGGTGGTGAGGGCCCTTTGAGGGAGCATCGGCGCCTGCTCGGCGGGGACCGGCCGGCCCATCACCGCAGCCTGAGCGTCGAAGGTGGTCTTGAGCTGGTCGAGGGCCGTCTTGAGCGCGTCCTGCGCCATGCCCGGATAGTTGCCCGGGTCGTTCTCCGCGGACCTGAGGCCGTCGAGGTTGACGATCGCCGGACATTCGGGGTGGCGTCGCGCCCACATAATGGCGAGCATGCCGCCGAGAGAGTGGCCCACGATCGCCGGACGGTCCAGGCGGAAATGCTTGACCACGGCATCAAGGTCGCCGAGAACCGCGTCCCACTCCCAAGGACCGTCCCCGGACAGCCCATGGCCGCGCAGGTCCATGGCCACGACCCGGTGCCTTCGCGCGAGGAGCGGTGCGAGCGCGTCCCAGGCTTCGAGCGTCCCGCCCAGCCCATGAAGGAGCAATACGGCGGGACCGTCCCCGCCGTGGTCGCGGGCCACCAGAGGAATGACATGGTCAGTGATGGTGATGTCCTGAGGGGACACGCTGCTCCTTTGGTTGATTGAGCCGGGCGCGCACGGACTCCGTGGCCACCCCGCCGTCGGGATGGCGTTCGAGCTTCGCGCGCTTGACGAGGTCGTGAACCCCCTGGCGGGTGATGCCGAGCATGGCTGCGGCCGTGGCGTACGGCACGGCCGCAGCCCCCGGGTGCCCCGCGCGGCGGGCGACGGCCTGCCCGAAGGCTGAACGCCACCACGCCTCCGGCGGGTCGAACGGCTCGTCGCTAGGGAAGACCGCCGCGATCAGCCGCGCCACCGTACGGACCGCGAGCTTGTCATCTGGGCCGAGCAGCTGTGCCGCCCATACCTCGGCCTCGATGCGCAGGCGTTTCCGTATCGGCCGGACCTGATCATCCGACTCGAAAAGGATCTCGAGCGGGTCGACGATCCGGGTTTCCATCAGCCGGACGAGCTCTCCGGCCAGTTCGACGTGCTCTGCCGTACTCGCATGGTTCACTTGACGAACAATAGCAAGTACTTGGCAGAGTATGTCAAGAAGGAAGGAAACGTCGTCCCAGGTCGCACTAGGCGGATCGGCGCCGCCGGCGTAGGCCGGATCGATGGTCGCGCGGTGGCCTGCATCAGTCCGGAGTGGCTGGTGAGGTTCCACACGGGTTATGCCGTCGACACCGATGACTGGGCCGATGTCTAGGCCCAGTGCGAACGGTTCGCTATCTCCATTCCTGACGACTACCAGCGGTTCCGATAGCGGCACCAAAGAAGCTCCAGCAGGCCATTCCGCTGCCTCTGTTAGCCGGGGTTACCAGTATTCGCCCGGCTGCGTGGCAGCGCCCGGTCGCGCAGCACCGTGTAGCCGGCCAGTTCGAGCGTGCGCAGGCGACGGGCGGTGGCACGTTCTCCCGCCGCGCCCTTGCGCCAGGCCGCCGCAGGCGAGTGCGTACGGACCTGATGGACCATGGTGATCAGTGCAGCGAGAACGGCGGTGATCAGGCCCAGCCAGATGGTGCTCATCCACGCCACCAGCCCACCGACAGTGATCGCGACGGCCAGGCGGACCAGGAGTCGGCGGGTGCGGCCCGTGGCCCAGAGGGCGTGGTAGCGGGCACGGGCGGACGCGCCGGCGGATCGAGCGACTCAGCGCCGCCTACGCCGCCGCTGAGCAGGAACGAGTCGATTAAGCAGCTGGTGCCGGTTGAGCGCCCTAACCTCCGGCATCCGGGATCGAGCCTCGCACAACCGGGAAACGATGCGCGTGACGCTGCTGCGGTTGAAGCAGGCCATGGAGAGCACCTGAGCTACCTGCCGCCCCCAAAGGTAGGCCGCCGACGATGGGCTAGTTGATCTGGTCCTTTCCGACGGCCCCCTCCGAGTGAAGTCGGACGCTGGCGAGGTGCCCGTGGTGTGGGTCCTTTCCATCGCCCTCTTCCCGAACGACGCATGCGACTTTCACCGCACGTCGCTCTCTAGTGATCGTCGTCGGGCATCCGACCGAGGCAGCAGGTCGTCGGGGCCCGGGTGGTCTCCGAAGGACCACCCGGACGGCAGGTCATCGGGCAGCAGCGGGCCGATCAGTTCGCGCGACTGCTCGGCGACCGCCCTGGCGGCATGGCTGATCTGCTCCACCAGCGCGTGGGACAGCTCGGACGGCGAGAGCTCGAGGTAGACACGCGGATCGAGCACGATCTTGCGGACCTGCCCGAAAGGAGAACTCAGATGTCACGCCAAGAACCTACAGCCGCCGGATCCCACGCTCCCGAGGTAACGACGGCCGAATCAGGAGGCCAGTCGTCGGCACAGCCAGTCGAGCGCGAGCGGGTACCGGTACTCGATCGCGCCGTGGCCGGCGTCGAACAGCTCGAAGTGAACGCGTTCGCCGGGCACTCCGGCATCCAGGGTCGCCTGGTGGAACGCGGTCGCGCCCAGATCCAGGTGGAATTCGTCCCTGTTGCCGGCGTCGATCCAGACGGCCCGCATGGACCGCAGCGCCTCGGCGTATCGCTCCTGCCGGGCCATGCGTACCGGGTCCCAGGCCAGCCAGCGTTCCCAGACGTCGGGTACGAGGGCGCCGTTCGCGTCGAAGGGCAGATGGACCGTGCCGTCGTCGTCGGCGGAGTACGCCGCGGCGTAGCCGTAGATCTCGATCAGGAATTCGTCGTTGGGCCTGGTCAAGGGGATACGGCTGCGGAAGTCGGCCAGGAAGACGTCGTACGACCCTCCGTACAGGTCTCGCAGCGTTCGGGCCTTGCTCGGGAACTCCGGAAGGTAGCAGGTCTCGAAGAGCGCGTCGCCGGCGTGCGTGGCGAGCGCGCCGAACACATCCGGGCTGAGCATGGCCGTCACCATGGAGCCGTACCCGCCGCTCGACTTTCCGGTGATCGCACGCATGTCGCGGGTGGGAATGGTCCGGTAGCGGGCGTCGACCCAGGCCACGACCTCCTCGCACAGATAGGTGTGATACCGCCCGGTTGCGGGAGAGTCCAGGAACTGGCTGCCGCCGTAGGCCGTCCACGCGTCGACGTAGACGACGATCGCCGGGGGCGTGTCGCCGGCCGCGAAGACCTCGTCGGCCAGTTCCGGGAAGGGGCGGCGGAACGGGGTCCTGTTGGCCCACATCGCGAGGTGGCCGGTGTAGCCCTGGATGACGTACACCGTGGGATAGCGCTTGGCGGGGTCGTCGTCGTAGCCGGGTGGGACGTAGACCCAGAGCGGGCGCTCATGGGGATCGCCCAGCGGGTTGCCGCGCAGCACCTGACTGTCGATGACGTGGTGGTCGAGGCGACCGGCGAGGTCGGCGGACCAGGGAAGCACGATCGGTTCTCCTTCGTCTCAGTCGCGCAGCGAAGCGATCAGCGTGTCAGTCAGATCCCGGGCGAGCCGGCCGTCCGGGTCGAGATCGGGATCGAAGATGGTCACCTGCAGACCGGCGCAGCTCGGTGCCGCCAGCAGGGGGTCCAGTAGCGCGACGAGCTCCTCGTGCTCCAGTCCGCCGGGATCGGGTGAGTCGACGGCCGGCATCACGTGGGAATCGAGGACGTCGGCATCGAGGTGCACCCAGAAGCCCTCCAGCTCCGCGCGCTCGAGATGCGCGATCACGGCGTCCGCGATCACGGCGGCGCCCTCCTGCCGGATCCGGCTGACGTTCCAGACGGGAATGCCGAGGTCGTCGAGCTCGCCCTGATTCGGGTCCGCGTCCCGGACGCCCACCACGACCACGTCGGAATCCCGCACGTACGGGCGGCGGCCTTCGATATCGGTCAGGTCGGCCTGACCTCGTCCGGTGACCAGGGCGAGGTCCTCGCCCGCCGCTGCCCCGATCTTCGAGGAGTTTCCCGCGTGCCGGAAGTCGTCGTGCCCGTCGATGAACACCAGGCCGTAGCGGCCCCGGCGGGCGAGCGCCAGCGTGGTGCCCAGCAGGATGCTGCAATCCCCGCCGAGGATGATCGGGAACTGATCGTCGTGGAGCAGCGCGCCGACCCGGTCGGCCAGGCTCACCGTGTACGTGGCCATGGCGGCGGCGTTGAACACACCGTCCCCCTCTTGCCATTCGCCGCGGTCGTAGCGAGGCGGGGTGACGCAGCCCGCGTCCACGGCGTTCAGGCGCCGCTGCAGGCCGCAGTCGCGCAGGGCCCCCGGCAGCTTGTAACACCCGGGTACGGCCCCCGGCGTGGGCGGCCTCAACCCCAGGTTGGAAGGGGCGTCGAGCAACGCGGGTCGTCGGTGCATCAGGACCTCCGTCTAACCGGTATCTAGCTATTTGATGGTGTGAATTCTGTTCGGCAGCTTCCGACCTGTCAAGACGGCTTGAGTGGTGAGACGATGCCGTCTGTGAGCCCAACGGAACTGGTCGGCAACTGCCTCTGTCTCGACTTCGCCAACAGCGTCGCCCGGCGGCCCCAATGCGACCGTGACTACCTGACGACGATGGAGGACCTGCTGACCTGGGCGCGCGCGTCGGGGGCGCATCCGACGGATGTCCCGGTCACCGCAGGCGGAGTCGCGCTCAGCGAGGCGATCGACCTGCGCGCGTCGGTGTACCGCACGTTTTCGGCGATCGTCGCGCGACGGCAGCCCGACCCGGATGACGTCACCGTCATCATGGACACCTACGCGGCGGGGCTGCGGGCCGCCCATCTCCACCGCGAGGGTGCCGGCCACGTGCTGCGCTGGCCCGGACAACGATCGGCCCGCCCGGTCCTGTGGGCCGTCGCCGCCTCCGCCGCGCGGCTGTTGCTGGAGGGCCCATTGGGCCGGCTGGGGCAATGCCCCTCGTGCGGATGGCTCTTCCTGGACACCAGCCGCAACGGCCGCCGTCGCTGGTGCAGCATGGCGATGTGCGGAAACCAGGTGAAGTCGCGGCGCTACTACGCTTCCAAGACCGCCCGGCGGTGACCCGCCGGCACGCCACGCGCACACGCTCCGGCAGGATGACGTCGGCGAGGACGAGTCCTCCAAGCCGACCGGCAGTGCCGCAGGGCCGGTGCGGCACACCCCGCCCTGCGGCACGACGCGTGCCCTGGTGCCATCACGGGGACGGTCTGTGCTGGTCGCCGTTCGACGGCCTGCATGACACCACCGCCCCCGGTTCTCGCGAGGCTTCGGACCGGCAACAGGGAGATGCGCCGTCGAGCGCCGGTTAGTGACCGCCCGGGAGCAGGCCTCGTCGCCGCCGAGCCGCTGTCGCTGCCACCTGTAGGAGTCGAGTTGTCTGTTGCGCTGCCCCCTGCGCAGTTCTTCGCCGGTCTGGACTGGGCTGCTGAGATCCGGACGGGTCGTGTACTGGTCGACGACCTATGGGATCTGATCGAACCGTTGCTGCCACCCTGGCCTGACAAAGCACCTGGGCCACGGTCGGTCCCGGACGAGGTCTACGCGCCGACCGTGGGCGAGTTTCTCCCCGGGTTCGCCGCGCTCCCGCCGTCGCATTCGGGGATTCGGCCGTCGGGGCCGATGCGATCGACGGCATCCGGGCCGTGCTTGAGTCCCAGCTGGCCGAGCTGGAGCAGTCAGCTCAGCGTGGCCGCCTTGCGCAGCAGCACTGAGCGTTCGCGCTGGTTGGCGCACAGCCGAGCCGCCAGCTCCAGCTCGGCGCGTGCTTCCGGTCGCCGGCCGAGGCGGGCCAGCAGCTCACCGCGTACGGTCGGGATCAGATGCGAACCGGGGAGCCGGTCCGAGGCGATCAGCTCGTCCACGATGGTCAGGGCTTGCGCCGGGCCCGAGGCCATGGCGACGGCGACGGCCCGGTTGAGCTCGACCACCGGCGAGGGTGCGACCCGGCCGAGTGCCTCGTAGAGCAGCACGATCCGGTCCCAGTCGGTCGCCTCGACCGAGGGCGCCGACGCGTGGGTGGCGGCGATCGCGGCCTGCAGGCCGTAGGGGCCGAGGCCGCGGGTCGATGCCTTGGCCAGCGCGGCCAGCCCCCGGCGGATCGCCGAGAAGTCCCACAGCCGCCGGTCCTGCTCGTCGAGCAGGACCGGCGTGCCGTCCGGGCCGGTCCGGGCCGGGAAGCGTGCGGCCGTCAGCTCGCACAACGCCAGCAGGCCGTGCACCTCCGGCTCGTCCGGCTGCAGCGCGGCCAGCGTGCGGGTCAGCCGGATCGCCTCGTACGCGACGTCGGGGCGCAGCAGCCGGTCGCCCGACGTGGCCGTCGACCCCTCGGTGAAGATCACGTAGAGGACGCTGAGCACGCCGCCCAGCCGTTCCCGGCGCTCGGCGGCCGGCGGCAGCTCGAACGGGACCCCGGCCGCCGCGATCGTCTTCTTGCCCCGGGTGATGCGGGCCTGCACGGTCGGTACGGGTACCAGGAAGGCGCGGGCGATCTCCTCGCTGGACAGGCCGCCGACCACGCGCAGGGTCAGCGCCACCCGGGCCTCGCGGGAGAGCACCGGGTGGCAGCTGACGAACATCAGCGCCAGCACGTCGTCGTCGATCTTGTCGGGGTCGATTTCTTGGTCGACCGCGGGGTCGGCCGCCAGCAGGGCGTATCGGTCCTGGAGGGCGGTCCGGCGGCGGATCGCGTCGATCGCCCGCCGCCGGGCCGTGGCCATCAGCCAGCCGGCCGGATTCGCCGGAGAGGCGAGCGGCCACGACACCAGCGCCTCGGCCACCGCCTCCTGGGCCGCGTCCTCGGCCAGCCCGAAATCGCCGGTGAACCGGGTCAGCGCGGCGACGATCCGCGCCGACTCGATCCGCCAGACGGCCTCGACATCGGCCGTACCCATCAGATCTGGCCGTTGCTCTCGCGCCCGGCCCAGTCCTTGATGATCACTTGTCGACCTGCGGGACCTCGTCGCTCCCGGGCACCCGCCGGACCTCGATCTTGGACCCGGGCGCCGCCGGGACCCGCTTGGCCCACTCGACCGCCTCCTGTTTCGAGGCGACGTCGAGCAGGAAGAAGCCCCCGAACAGTTCCTTGGTCTCGCCGTACGGCCCGTCCGTGACCACCGGGGCCTCGCCGCTGAAGTCGACCACGACGCCCTGGCCCGGATCGTCCAGCCCTTCCGCCGCGAGGAGAATGCCGGCCTTGACCATCTCCTCGATGAACCGGCGGGTCGTGGCCATCATCTCGTCGATGTTGGCCATCATGGCCGCGTTCGACTCGTCGGTGCCCCGCATGATCAGTAGGTACTTCGGCATCGCGTTCTCCTCGCCCGGCGTGGCCGCCTCTCGGCCCTCGCACCCACACGTCGAACGAGCGGCCCGCGGATCAACACGGCCCCGGAGAAATCTCTCGCCGCGACGCAGCCGATCCCTCCGACCCACGTTTCGCCCGTCAGAGCAGCCCCTGAGCGATGGCTGACGCGGACGCCCTGCTGATCAGAAAGCTTATCGTCGCATCTTTGGAAGGCCGCGACGCTCACACAGATCTGGGGAAAGCATTCGGGACGCGCTCAGTGACTTCTTTCCGCTACCGGGCTGAAGAGAGGGGCGACGGGAATCTTTAGCGGCGTTTCGCCCGCGGCGCACTCTCATGCCGCAGACAACGCGCGGCCGGCCTCCCATGGTTCGTCACTATGCGTGAGCGGAGATCCGTTCGACGCCGGGCGCGGCCGTCGCAACCGGCGTGGCGCCGAAACTCACGAACATCGAGAGCGGCGAGAGCGGCGAGATCTCGCTGGCGCCCGAACTCAGCGACATCTGGCGCCGGAACTCACGAACAAAACCAGACGTCACCGACCGATGGGAGGCCTGGGTGAATGTCCTGTGTCATCGAAGGTTGAGCTCATGCCAACGAATCTTGATCGGTGGTGCATAAGTGTGTGGCCACAAGGCGTGCTTTGACTATGAGTGGTCCCTCACAGGGATATCGGGCGCGAAGTGGGAGACAGCGGCGACCAGTCGGTCCTTATCAAAGCGCCACCCGTTCACTGCCCGGGAGGACATCGCAACATCGGCGGGCACCGGAACGAGATGCTTCAGGATGGCACGGGCCTTCGGGCCGTCCCCAGGCAGAGCCGGAGCCCCCTCCCTTCGGGTGACCCCGACATAGGGCAGCGAAGCGCCGCTCACAGTTTGGCGCCAGAGGACGAAACCTGTGATGTCCTCCCAGGGCACATGGACGGTGGTGGCGCTATATCGGGCAGGGCTCCCGCCAAGCAGTACACCTGTCTCGTCCACCCGGAACGCGACTTTGCGGCTGAACGCCACGTACGCCATGAAGAGCCCGCCTGCGCCGAACAGTGCCAGGCCCGGTATCTTCGCGACCAGCGGCATGTCCAAAAGCAGCAGGGCCGCGGTGAATACGGCGCCGCCCACTACGACGCCGATGGTCCTGATGTCCCAGCCGTAGCGCGCCTGGTACACGGGTGAGGTGTGGTCTTCCATGGCTGGATCATGACAACGGTCGGCTCTCAGGGGAAGTCCTATGGGGAGTGCTACGCAAGGTTCGATGGCACGTGCTCAAGGTTCGCTGTCACGGGACAGTGAACGAGGACAGCATGGCCGCGAATCAGCCTGTCACCGGGACCGAGCCGAGACAAGCCACAGCACCCCGAGCGTCCGCCGCAACGCCGCCGAGCAGATCGACTACGCGACAGCGTTCCCTAGCCGGCTCGACAAGCGCCACCGATCCCACCGCTGCTCGCGTAACCGACTGGCGCCAGGCGGCAGGACGCGACCTGACCGGCCGGAGCGAGATCACCGCCGGCCAGGTCGGCGCCTGGCGTGTCAGAAGGCGGCGGAGCGGACAATGTAGCCGGCCTTCTTCACTGCGGCAATCAGTTCGTCGGTGCCGACCTTCGCCGGGTCGTGGACGACCTCGACCCGGGACGAGGCGAAGTGCACCTTCACGGACTCAACGCCGGGGAGCCGGCCGACCTGCTTCTCGATCTTGTTCACACAGGACGGGCACGAGAAGCCCTCGGCACGGAGGATGGTCGTGGTGGTCTCTGCGACGGACATGGTCCTGGTCTCCTTTCCTCACCGGTCTTTCCTGGTGACGACTTCAAGCTAGCCATTCGGGGCGAAGGCTGCCTTGACGTGGATCAAGTACCGGGCCAGGCGTCGCTGCCCGCCAGGGTCGCGTGGCAGTCTGACACCATGGCCGAGGATGACCTGTGCGTGACACGTGTTCCGATCTTCCAGGGGCTGACCCGCCAGGAGCAGATTGAGGTTGCGAGGTTCGCGCGCCCGGTGGCCGTGGCGAAAGGGGAGACGGTCTATGCCCCTGGGCGGGCGGTCTCCCGTTTGCTGGTGATGCACAGCGGCCAGCTCAAGATCAGCCACGTTGCGGCCAACGGCCAGGAACAGATCCTGCGCACGGCGGCCGACGGCGACGTGGTGGGCGAGCGGGCCTTCCTGACCGGTCACCGGCCAGATCACTTCGCGGTCGCCCTCGAGGACAGCCGGATGTGCGTTTTCGACCACGGCGACCTTTCGGCGTTGCTGCGCGACTACCCGGACATCGGCCTGCGGATGCTGCGCACGCTGTCGGACCGGCTCACCTCCGTCGAGCGGCTGCTCGCCGCGGTCACCTCCAGTGATGTCACTGCGCGCATCGCGGCCTATCTGCTCGATCTGCCGGCCGGCGCGCAGGAGGGGGCGCCCGTGGTTCGGCTGCCGATGGCGAAGAAGGACGTCGCCGCCTACCTGGGAACGACACCGGAGACCCTCAGCCGATCCCTCGCCGCCCTCTCCGCGGGTGGCGTCATCGAGCTGCACGGGCGCCGCGACGTCGGCATTCTCGACGTCGAGGCTCTGGAGCGGGCGGCCGTCCCTCGCTGACCGCGGCCGGCTCCCGCGGCTGTGAGCGGTGTGGCCCGCTCGTTCCGTAAGCGGCTTGACCCGCGTCAAGGAACGTCCAGGCGTCCCAGCCTAACGTCGAATCGGACGTCAACAGGGACGCGGTACCGGAAGGGAGCTGACGCGAATGGACAGGATCAGGGCATGGGGTTCATGGCGGTGGAGCGTACCGCTGGTGAGTGGCCTTCTGATCGTGGCGTCGTTCGCGGCCTCGGCCGCACTGGGCGCCCAGGTGCCCGGTGACGTGCTGATGGTCGCGGCGGCGGTGGTGGCCGGTTGGGGAATCGCGGTCAAGGCGGCCCGAGCCCTGATGGCACGCGTGGTCGGCATCGACCTGCTGGTCTCGGTGGCCGCGGTCGGCGCGGTGGTCATCGGCGAGTACTGGGAGGCGGCCGCGGTGACGTTCCTGTTCGCCGTCGGTCACGCGCTGGAGAACGCCACGCTGAGCAGGACGAGGTCGGCACTGGCCGAGCTGGTCGCGGTGGCCCCCGAGGTGGCCGTGGTGCTTCGCGACGGCGACCAGGTGGAGGTGCCCGCCGCCTCGGTGGCGACCGGTGAGACGGTGCTGGTCAAGAACGGCGCGAAGGTGCCGGTCGACGGCGTGGTGATCGACGGTACGGGTGCGCTGGACGAGGCGTCGATCACGGGTGAGTCGATCCCGCTGGAGAAGATCACCGGTGACCAGGTGTTCGCCGGCACGGTCTCCATGGGCGGCTTCCTGCAGGTGCGGGCCACTGGTGTCGGTGCCGACACCACGCTGGCCCGGATCATCCACCGGGTCGAGGAGGCGCAGGACGCCAAGGCGCGTACCGCGGCGTTCATGGACCGCTTCTCGGCCTGGTACACCCCGGCGATCATCGTCCTGGCCCTCGTCTTCGGCCTGGCGACCGGCGACGTCGTGCTGGCGCTGACGCTGCTGGTCATCGGATGCCCCGGCGCGCTGGTGATCTCCATCCCGGTCGCGATCGTCGCCGGCATCGGTCGTGGCGCCAAGGACGGCATCCTGATCAAAGGCGGGGAGTTCCTGGAGACGTCGGCCAGGATCGACGCCGTCGCGCTGGACAAGACCGGCACGCTGACAGAAGGGCGGCCGTACCTGACCGACGTGGTGCCCCTGGACGAGGCGTGGAGCCGCGCCGACGTGCTCGGCTGGGCCGCCCGCGCCGAGGCCGGATCGGAGCATCCGCTGGCCCGCCCGATCGTCGACGCCGCGCGCGCCGAGGGCCTGGACGTCACCGGTCTTCCTGAGGCCACCGAACCGGTGCCGGGAAAGGGGATCGTCGCGACCCTCGACGGGCGCCGCGTCGCGGTGGGCAACCTGGCCCTGCACGAGGATGAGGGCGTTCCGTACGCCGCGGCTGCCGGCGTGGTCGACGGGCTCGCCGCCGCGGGGCGCACCCCGATGGTCGTGGCCGTGGACGGCCGGTTGGCCGGTGTCGTCGCCGTGGCCGACCGGGTCCGCCCCGATGCGGCGCGGATGGTCGCCGACCTGCACGCCGCCGGCGTGCGGAGGCTCGTCATGCTCACCGGGGACACCCGGCGGGTCGCCGAAGCCGTCGCCGCACAGGTCGGCGTGGACGAGGTCCATGCGGGCCTGCTGCCGGAAGACAAGCTGGAGGTCGTTCGCGACCTGCAGGCCCGTGGACACGTGGTCGCCATGGTTGGCGACGGCGTCAACGACGCCCCCGCCCTGGCCACCGCCGACATCGGCGTCGCGATGGGCGCGGCGGGCACGGGTGTGGCGATCGAGACCGCGGACATCGCCCTGATGAAGGATGACCTGCTCAAACTGCCCCGGGCCGTCAGCCTGGCCCGCCGCACCGTCTCGGTCATGCGCCAGAACATCGCGATCGCCCTGGTCACCGTGGGCGCGCTCCTCGCGGGGGTGCTCCTGGGCGGCGTCACGATGGCGATCGGGATGCTCGTGCACGAGATGTCCGTGCTGGTGGTCATCGGCAACGCGATGCGGCTGCTGCGCCGCCGCGGCACGCCCCAGAACGGCGGCAGCGCCACCGGACCGACGTCAAACCAGTCCGAGGCCCGCGACACGGACCGACAGCCGGCCTGACCCATCAGCACCGCGGCCGGGGGCTGGCATCCCGGTTTGGCTCCGCGTCCATCAGGGAGCGTAGGGAGCTGAGGTCCGCCGCCGGGAACGCCTGCGTCACCGCTACCCAGCCGGTCGTCTGGGCCGCCTATTTCCGTTACGGACATTCGGCCCAGCGCCTCAGCAAGATCAGGCGATATGCGCAGTGGCGGCTGGCGCAGTTCATGCGCCGACGTCACCGTCGCAGCATGGCGTTCGGCTGGCAGGTCCTGCTCAATTCCCGGCCGCCGGGCCTCGGACTGATCAGCTTGTATGGAATCACCGTCGCCCCCAGGGCGGGCAAACCCTGGCGGGTGAGGCCGAATGCCGCCGGTGAACGGCGTCGGTGAGCCGTGTGCGGGAGAACCGCATGCACGGATCGATGCGGCGGGAGCTGGAAACGGAGCCATGAACCTGGTCATGGTCATCGGGGAGGGCACAGCCGACCGGGAAACCGGCGGAAGACAGGCCCCGAGCCCTACAGCCAGGAAGCCACCGCGCCAGCTCCCGACCCTACAACGATCACTCCAGGGTGGCATCGATCCATAGACTGATCGCATGTCGGCCACGGATCTCCAGCGCATCGCGGCCTTCCGCGCGTCCTTCGCCCGGCGTCAGGCCGCTGCGGTGACCGAGATTCCCGGCGGCGTGGCGGTCTTGGACCAGGAGTACGCGGCATCCCACGAGCACAACCAGCTCGTCTTCGAGGGGCCGACGGCTCCCTCCGACCTCCCGGCTCTGGCCGATACGGCTCTCGGCCACCTGCGCCACCGTCGGATCACGGTCCTCGACGACGCCGCTGGCACCTTCTGCGCGCCCGCCCTCACCGCAGCCGGCTACGCCCACGAGGCCGAGCTCGTCATGACCTACTCCGGCGCTGCCCCCGTCCCTGGTGCGCTCGCACAGACCGTCGCCCTCGCTGACCTGCGACCCGCGCTGATCCGCCAGCTCCGCATCTGGATGCCCCAGGCCGAAGACGCTGTTGTCCACCAGCTCGCTGACCGCCGAACAGCCCGGCTCCGCGGTGCCGAGCAGGTCCGCTTTCTTGCCGTCCGCGACGAGAACGGCGCTGTCGGCGCCTGGGCCGATGTCTACCTCGACGCGGCCCAGGGGATCGCCCAGATTGAGGACGTCGTCACCGCCGACACCCACGTCCGGCGCGGTTACGCGGACACCATCCTCGTCACCGCCCTGCAACACGCTTCGGCCTACGGCCTGGTCTTCCTGCTCGCCGACCCTGACGACTGGCCACGCACCTGGTACGCCCGCCGGGGCTTCAGCCCGATCGGCCGCTCGCATGTCTTCACCCGCACCGAAGCCGGGAGCTGAGCGGACCTCAGCTTCGTGACGGTCCGCCCTCGTTGCAGAGAGACGCAAAGCCTCTGGTAGGACAGGTTTCACCACAAGATCGTGTCCGTAACAACCAGAGGCTTCACGTTGGTCACCTATGTGGCCACGCTTGACGTTCCGCCAGGCCACTGGCTACCGCTACCTGCACGAGGGCATCGACGTCCGCGACCGGGCGGCGGCGTACCGGCGGACGGGCGGATCGTTGACGGTGCGGCCGAAGTGGACGAGTCGATGGTTACCGGCGAGTCCCGCACCGTCCGACGCGGTATCGGGGACCAGGTCGTGGCCGGGACCGTCGCGACCGACTCGGGGCTGCGGATCGAGATCACCGCCACCGGCGAGGACACCGCACTGGCCGGTATCCGGCGCCTGGTGTCCGAGGCGCAGAACTCCTCCTCCCGGGCGCAGCGGCTGGCTGACACCGCCGCCGGGTGGCTGTTCTGGTTCGCGCTCGGTGCGGCCGTGATCACCGTACTGGTCTGGGCGCTGCTGCTCGGCTACCCCGACGATGCGGTTACCCGCACCATCACCGTGCTGGTCATTGCCTGCCCGCACGGCCTCGGCCTGGCCATCCCGCTGGTGGTGTCCATCGCCACCGAACGCGCCGCCCGTGGCGGGGTGCTGGTCAAGGACCGGCTGGCCCTGGAGAGCATGCGCACCGTCGGCGCCGTGTTGTTCGACAAGACCGGCACCCTGACCAAGGGCGAGCCGACCGTCATCGCCGTCGAACCGGCAGCCTGGTTCACCACCGATGAAGTGCTCGCGCTCGCCGCCGCGGCCGAGACCGACAGCGAGCACCCGCTGGCCAAGGCGATCGTCCGCGCTGGATACAACCTGATCTCCGTGCCGCTCGCCGCCGGGGTTCTGGCATCCGCCGGGTTCGTCCTGCCCATGTCGGTCGGCGCGATCCTGATGTCCCTGTCGCGGGTTGAGGGGATCGGAGCAGTCCGAAACCGATTTGTCGGCCGAGGCTGACAGAATGATCAGTCTCCCAATCCCAACGGGCGGTCTGATCCCCTATGTCCAGGGCGTCGGTGGTTCCGCACCACCCGGCGACCGCATAGCTGAGCGGAGAGAACGATGTCGCAAGCAGGAAGGCACCAGTCCGTAATGGAACCGGTGGTCCTACGCGTTTACGCCGATGAGGACGGTGAGTCACGGTTCGATGAACCGCCTCACGATCGTCTTCGATGTGGACGGCGAAGAGCTCCCGCAGGCATGAGCCGACCGCTTAATCGATCCTGCTGGAACGTCGGAGGACTTGCATGCTGATCGGCATCCCGCGCGAGTCGAAACAGGGTGAAACCCTGGTTGCGGCGACTGCCAAGACCGTGTCACAACTGACCGGCCTCGGGTACGACGTGATCGTCGAGTCGGGCGCCGGCGAGCTCGCCGACCAGCCGGACAGCGCGTTCGTCGAGGCCGGTGTCAAGGTCGGTACGACGGAGGAGGTATGGGCCGCCGACGTCGTCGTGAAGGTCAACGCCCCGACCGATGAGGAGATCGGCCGCCTCCGGCGAGGCGCGACGATCATCTCCATGATGGCTCCGTCGCGCAATTCCGAGCTGCTGGAGAAGCTGCAGGCCGCGGGTGTCACCGCGCTGGCGATGGACGCCGTGCCGCGAATCTCCCGCGCGCAGTCGATGGATGTGCTGTCCTCGATGGCGAACGTCGCGGGCTACCGCGCGGTCGTCGAGGCCGCCCACGAGTTCGGCCGGATGTTCACGGGCCAGGTCACCGCGGCGGGCAAGATCCCGCCGGCGCGCGTGTTCGTGGTAGGAGCCGGCGTTGCCGGTCTGGCCGCGATCGGCGCCGCCTCGGCGATGGGCGCGATCGTGCGCGCCTTCGACGTGCGTCCCGAGGTGGCCGAGCAGGTCGAGTCGATGGGCGCGCAGTTCGTCAAGGTCGACTTCGAGTCCGAGGTCTCCGCCGACGGCTACGCCAAGGAGATGACCGCGGAGCAGGAGGCCGCGACGGCTTCGATGTACGACGAGGAGGCCCGCGCCGCCGACATCGTCATCACCACGGCCCTGATTCCAGGCCGGCCCGCGCCGAGCCTGATCGGCGCCGAGACCGTCGCCGGCATGAAGAACGGCTCGGTCGCGGTCGACATGGCGGCGGCCAACGGCGGCAACGTGGCCGGCACGGTCTCCGGGGAGAGGGTCGTCACCGACAACGGCGTGACCATCCTGGGCTACACCGACCTCGCCGGTCGCCTGGCCGCCCAGACCTCGCAGCTTTACGGCACCAACGTCCTCAACCTTCTCAAGCTGACGACCCCCGAGAAGGACGGCCGGCTCACCCTCGACATGGACGACGTCGTCCAGCGCGGCATCACCGTGGTGCGTGACGGCGAGGGCATGTGGCCTCCTCCGGCGGTGCAGGTGTCGGCCGCGCCCGCCTCGCCCTCGGCCGTCAAGCCGGCGGCCGAGTCGGCCAAGGAGACCAAGCCGCTGTCGCCGGGCGCGAGGATCGGCTTGGTGCTCGCCGGCATCGCCGCGTTCTGGCTGGTCAACGCCACCGCGCCGGACCCGATCCCGCGGCACTTCACGGTCCTGATGCTTTCGATCGTGGTCGGCTACTACGTGATCGGCAAGGTCGCGCACGCTCTCCACACGCCGCTGATGTCGGTCACCAACGCCATCTCGGGCGTGGTCGTCGTCGGCGCGCTGCTGCAGGTGGCCAGTGCCGACGGCGTGATCCGCGCCCTTTCCGCGGGCGCGATCCTGCTCGCCTCCATCAACATCTTCGGTGGCTTCGCCGTCACACGCCGCATGCTCGGCATGTTCAGCAAGGGATCCTGAGGCCACATCATGGACATCGGTTCAATCACCACCGCGGCGTACATCGTTGCGTCGCTGTTCTTCATCCTGTCGCTGGCCGGGCTGTCGAAGCACGAGACCTCCAGGAACGGTCTCGTCTACGGCATGATCGGTATGGCCATCGCCCTGGTGGCGACGGGCGTCCTCGTCATCGACGTCACCACCGACCTCGATGACGGCTGGATCCCGATCGTGCTGATGCTGGGCGCGGTCGTCATGGGTGCCGTGATCGGCCTGTGGCGGGCGCGGATCGTGGAGATGACCGGCATGCCGGAGCTCATCGCCGCGCTGCACAGCTTCGTCGGTTTGGCCGCGGTCCTCATCGGCTGGAACGGCCACCTCGAAGGCTCGCACCACACGCTGGAGAGCCTCAACAACATCCACGAGGCCGAGGTCTCGATCGGCATCTTCATCGGTGCAATCACCTTCAGCGGCTCGATCGTCGCCAACCTCAAGCTGTCGGCGAGGATGAAGTCCGCGCCGCTCATGCTGCCGGGCAAGAACCTCATCAACGTCGGCTCCCTGGTCGCGTTCGCGATCCTCACCGTCGTCTACGTCGCGGGCGACCGCGCGAGCACCGCCCAGGACTTCGTACTGGTGGTCCTGACCACGCTCGCGCTGGCACTCGGCTGGCACCTCGTGGCCTCCATCGGCGGCGGTGACATGCCGGTCGTGGTGTCCATGCTCAACAGCTACTCCGGCTGGGCCGCCGCGGCGTCGGGCTTCCTGCTCAACAACGACCTGCTCATCGTCACCGGCGCCCTCGTGGGCTCCTCGGGCGCCTACCTGTCCTACATCATGTGCAAGGCGATGAACCGCTCGTTCATCTCCGTCATCGCCGGCGGCTTCGGCATCGAGGCCGGACCGTCCGACGACACCGACTACGGCGACTACCGCGAGATCCAGGCGGACGCCGCGGCCGAGCTCCTCGCACGGGCCTCCTCGGTCGTGATCACTCCCGGCTACGGCATGGCGGTCGCCCAGGCGCAGTACCCCGTCGCCGAGCTCACCGCGAAGCTGCGAGCCAGGGGCGTCGACGTCCGGTTCGGCATCCACCCGGTCGCTGGCCGCCTGCCCGGCCACATGAACGTGCTGCTGGCCGAGGCCAAGGTGCCCTACGACATCGTGCTGGAGATGGACGAGATCAACGACGACTTCCCCGACACCGACGTCGTCCTCGTCATCGGCGCCAACGACACGGTCAACCCGGCCGCTGACGAAGATCCTGGTAGCCCGATTGCCGGCATGCCGGTCCTCAAGGTCTGGAACGCCAAGGACGTCATCGTCTTCAAACGTTCCATGGCCGCCGGCTACGCCGGCGTCCAGAACCCCCTGTTCTTCCGCGACAACAGCCAGATGCTGTTCGGCGACGCGAAGGACCGTGTGGAGGACATCGTCCGAGCCCTGGGTAGCGACGAAGTCGTTACCCCAGCGGGGGCGAGGAGATGATGAGGAGCCGAGGGGACGCCGGAGCGTCAGCTACGGTCCCTTCGGCGTCTCGAAAACTTCGCCATCTGGGCTGACAGAGCTCGTATGACGAAGTGATGAGCTTCCCCTGAATTCCGACGTGGCGGCTGGGGGAGCAGTCCCAGTGCGGTCCCCGTCTCATAGGCCCGGCGCGTGAGTGCGCCGTTGGAAGCTCGCCGGCTATCTGCCCGGGTCCATCTCCGAGGCGTCTGCCTGTGGCCACGCAGCCTCCTGCCGATCTTGGCGATCCCGCGGACAGCGAGACCGTCGCAGGCCGAAACCTTTGACTCCTGGGGCGGATGGTGCCCTCGACGCCTGCCCGGGAGCGTAGCGTTGCCCCCATTCGTCGCTCCTTTGCTTCTGTCGGGATACCGGTCGCGTGTAGCGACCTGCGACGATTCCGCTCGGTTGGGCGTGTGACTCGGTTCTTACCGGCACCCCTTCTAGCGCGGATCGAACCTTTCCACTCCTCTCCGGCGTCGGTATCGGTTGAGAGGAGTCGTCTTGGATCGCAATGACAGCTTCCGTGAGTTCGTCGCCGCGCATCAGCAAGCGCTGATGCGCACGGCGTACCTGCTCACGGGAGACGCCCACCAGGCCGAGGACCTGCTGCAGAGCGTCCTGCTGAAGGTGCTGCGGCGCTGGTCCCGGTCGTCGCACGTCGAGCGCCCCGAGGCGTACGCGCGTAAGGCGCTGGTGAACCAGCACATCTCGTGGCGGCGGCGCCGGGTCAGGACGGAGTTCCCGACCGCCGAACCGCCCGACCGGCCGTACTCGAGCGAGGACTCCACCCTCGTACGGCTCGTCATGCGCCAGGCCCTCATGGGGCTGCCGCCTCGGCAGCGGGCGGTGATCGTGCTGCGTTACTACGAGGACCGGACGGAACGGGAGACCGCTGAGCTGATGAACTGCTCGATCGGGACGGTGAAGAGTCAGACCCACTACGCGCTGGCCCGCCTGCGCGAGCTGGCGCCCGGCCTGGCGCCGAAGCTCGCCGGCCTGGACACCGAGGAGGCCTACCGATGACCTGGCTGCGAGATGTGCTCGTCGATCTGGCCGCAGAGTCACCACGGGTGGACCTGGCCGAGCGCACGATCGCCACGCGCGACCGCAGGCGGCGTACCGCGATCTCGCTCCTCGCGGCGGCCATGGTCGTGGTCACCGCGCTCGGCGGGACGCTCGCCGTGCGGCTGATGCCGCAGGCGCCCACTCCGGCCACCTTGGGCAAGGACGACCTGCCCGCGCGTGGGGTGGGGCCGCTGAGTCATGCGTACAAGACCTTCTGCAAGCCGGTCAGCGGGAAGGCTCCGTCACACTGCCAGGACGGGGGTTGGCGAGTGGTCACCCGCAGCGGCAGGACCTACCACGTGCCGGAGGCGCTGCCGAGCCTCAGCCAGCGGGACAGCCCGCTGGCGATCAGCCGGGACGGCCGCAAGATCGCTTACTACAGCGCGAAGGAAGGCACCTTCCAGGTCCGCGACCTGGCCTCGGGCGCGAAGACCACGGCGCCGATGAAGCTGCCGGCGAAGAAGTGGCTGTACAGCATCACGCGGCTAATGGTGTCGGACGACGGGCGGTTCCTGGCCTTCAGCAAGGTCCCCGAGTTCAAGGATCCCGCGCTGCTCTTCGACATGCGCGACAGGGTCGTCCGCGAACTTCCGGCCCGCTGGGTTCCCATCGGACTGTCACCGGACGGCGCCACCATCACCCTTGCGGAGTACTCGCCCAACTCCCAGCTGCGCACGATTTCCAACCTGTGGCCGCCCACCTCACCGGGCAACTCCACGGCGGTCATCCTGCCGCAGCACTACGACTTCAGCCCGCTGGCCCCGGACGGCAAGACCGTCGCGGCCGTCGAGGACCTCAGCACCGCCGAGAAGCCCTGCCAGATGGGCGACCTCGTCCTGCTGGACCCGCTCACCGGCAAGAAGCGGAAGACCGCCCCCATCCGTGGCCTGTCGCCTGACGTCAGCCAGATCTACCTGCGTACGTGGCGCAGCGCCGACGAGGTCACGGCCCTGACGACGTCCGTCCACTGCAGACCGTCCTCCGAGGTGCCAGACGACGAGCCCGCGCAGATCGACCCGCCATACCGGACCTTCACGGCCTACGCGGTGAACGTCAGGACCGGCGAGGCCAGGAAACTCACCACGTACAGGGCGCGGGACATCTTCGGCATCGCCATGCCCGGCCCTCCAGGGGCGATCTGACCGCGACCTTCCTGCCTCACAGCAGGCGTCATTGCACGATGTCGGCGATGACCGCGTTCACGACCTTGCCGACGGCCTCGGGCGGGTCGCTCTCCCCATCGGCGAACAGCATGTGCGCGCCGCCGATCAGGGTTCCTGTCGGGCCGCAACGGCGGAGAGGCTGTCGCACAGTTGCCGATCTCCATCTGTCAAGGTGATCATTGAGGTTGGAAGATTCGTTTCTTGATCGTCATCTTGGTCGCGTCAGTCACAGTGGTCACACGCGCGTCGTGCATGCGTGACGTTCAACGTCATCCCCTGCGCCGTGGAGCGCGTTGGTGTTTCCGCCGAGCCATCTAGCGACACCGTCCGGCGGGTACGACTTCATCGCCACGTGGAACTCCTTGTCTCCGGATCTCCATCATCCGGTACTCAAGGTATCCACGCTTCAGGGGCAGAGCCCCACCGAGCCGACCTTAGAATGATCAGCCCCGGTCAAGCGACTGCTGCTGAAGCCGGTGCGGCTCAGTGCCGGCTATCCGGCGCTGGACGCCCCGCCGACGACGGGTTCTTCGAATACTTCGCCGATCACGTGTCCCTGTGCTGGCCGCGACCGGTGCCCAGCCGGTCGCGGCGTTCGAGAGCTTGGTTGCCGAGAACAACCGTTGCGGGGTCCGGAACGGGGGGCATGCTGGGTCGATCGAGCGGCGGAGAGCGCTGCCTGGACTAAGGAGGGCTGACGGATGGCCATCACTGTGCTGCGGCATGTCCGCATCAGTCCCACCTCTTTGTTCAGGAGCACACCCGTTGTCTTCCGAGTACGAACTCTCTGATACCTACTCCGACCTCGACTCCCGCTGGTCCGATTTCACCGGTGACGAGTCCCAGCCAGATCCGGCCGCAGCCTTCGTCTTCAAGTTCCATTCGGTCGACGAGGAGCTGGGCCCGGATCAGCGGTGGTCCACCTGGCTGGAGGTCGAGCGCGGTTCTCGCGGCCCGGAACCACGCCCCTCGTGGGTCGTCACGGAACAGGCTGCGATCGATACTGAGCTCGGCGTCCTCA